>CAITYE010000147.1 GCA_903896535.1 uncultured Paracraurococcus sp. | reverse complement strand
GTTCGGGACCCCACGCGACGAACATCACATGCCGGCTGGGCAGCATCATGCTGACGGCCGATCGCAGGGCTTGGGGCCATGTTTCAGGGTAGCCGATAGGTGACGTGGACCAGTCATGGGCATCCATCAAAGCGCCCATCTGGCCCCCGCCCGCGAAAATCGAATCCACTACCGTTGACCTAGCGCGCCGATTGTTCGCCACCAAACCATGTCTCCCCCGTAATGTCGAGCGGCGCTCCCGGCCGGAGCATTTGGTTACGAAGTAGGTCATTTTCTTGAAATCGGCGAGAAGCCACTTGCTTCAGTCGAATCCGCTGGCTGCGGCAATTCCCACCGAGAGATAAGAGCTGGCTCGATTTTCCATGAACGCGTTTCGGTCCCGCCAAGTGGGCCGCGTGCTGGGTGATAGGCGCCTCATCGCCGATGCTGTGGTGTCACGCAGGTTGGGCGGAGCCCGGCCCGGGGGGGGGGAGTTACAGCATCGGTGGCCAATCACGCTGTCATCTGCCCGCAGGCACACCGTCCTTTATCTCACCGCCCGCTCCAGCCGCTCAACGCATACGTTGTGGCATTTGGCGCCCCGGCCATGCACCTTGGTCGAGATCGCCCACTCCTCCAGCACCCCCGGGAAAGCCAGGCGGGTGAACTGGCTGCCCTTGTCGTTGTTGAAGATTTATGGCTCGCCGTGGCGGGCCAATGCCTCCTGCACGGCATCGATGCGGAACTCGCTCTCCACCGCGAGGGTCAGCGTCCAACCGGCTGATCCACCACGTCCACATCCCACCACAAGCGGCGCCAAGGACCGGCTGGCGCATTCCACCACACGGCGACGCCTGCCGACCAAGCCATCGCCCCACGCCGACGCGAACGAAGGCATCGACTAGAGCATGCTGCGTTCACATGCGTTCACGCAGCCCGCTCTAGCATGTGTTGAATCGCGCGATTCAGTGCCTTCGGCGATTCCGCCTCAACGCATCGCGCTCTAGAGCATGCTGCGTTCTGCGGGATCACCGCGCGATTCATCATAACGGAGCATGATCTAGAAATTTGGCAATCTCTCCCCCGGCTGGGTCTAAGGATTACCTATAACGCATTAACCTATTACGCTATAATAGTTCTTTATAAGGCCCCTGCTCTGATCACAGTTTATTTTGTAGTCAATTTCACTCTATATTTTCCACCAAACCGCTAAAATGAAAGGCCTTACGTCGGCAATTGCGCGGCTGGTGGCGCCGTTATGCATAATTTTCTGAATTCTGCGTTGCGCGGCGTCGGCACATGATGCAATTATAACTTGCTGGGGAGCGATTTACCTGGCCTCAACGTAAGTTTCTAATGGAGTTCGCCATGGCGTCGCCTATCCCGATCCACCAGCCTGGCTGGGTGCGTGAGTTCAAAGCCTTCCTGCTGCGCGGCAGCGTGGTTGACCTCGCGGTCGGCCTGGTGGTTGGCGCGGCCTTCACGGCAATCGTCGGCTCGATGGTGGAAGATCTGCTGAACCCGCTGATTGGCCTCGCCATTGGCGGTGTCGATTTCTCCAACCTTTTCCTGGTGCTGAGCGGCGAGCGGCAGGCGACCCTGGAAGCCACCCGCAAGGGCGGCGCGACGGTGATTGCCTATGGCCAGTTCATCAACGCCATCATCAAGTTCCTGATCATTTCCTTCGCGGTTTTCTGGGTGGTCAAGGCGCTGTCGAAGCTGCACCTCGAAAAGGCCGGCGAGGCTGCAGCGCTGCCGCCCACGCCCACCGAGACGCTGCTCGCCGAGATCCGTGACGAGCTGAAGACGCAGCGCCGGCCGTAAAGGCCGCTCAAAAGGCATGGAGCCGAATTCGGTTGTCGACGGGGGGGGTGGCTTGGCGCTGCACCTCGGCGGGATCTGAAGCGGCGAATAGGGCGCGCAGCTAGAGCACTTTATCTCCGTTCAGACGGTTCCGTCTGAACGGAGATTGCGCCAGAGCGGGATCCGTTAATGCGGGATCGCAGGAAACGCTGGATCCTGCGACCAAACAAACGTGAGAGCCGGGTGCGGGAGCGAATGCGAACGCACCATGCTCTAGCAGTCATTGGGTACTTCGAGGGGTGGCCACATCAAGAGATGCGGCCAAGCGGTGGCTCAGGCGCAACTGTCAGGCGCGGCGGAGATCACAGCGCGGGACGTGTTGAATCATTCCTGATTGTCGCCGCCTGACCATCCTGACCCGTAATCTGACACCGCAGATGGATGCGCAGCGGACGCTGCAAGCCGAGTGGCTCGGCCTGACTTCAGATGGGGCCCGCACCCGGATAATATTGGCGAGTCAATTGGGCAGTGAATCGGCGCGGCCGATCATTGTCGTGGTCGGCTTCGCGCTCATGATGTGCTTCCCGGTCCGCGCGCTACTGGCCATGGCGATTTCAGTTGGCGGCGCCATCTTCCTGCTGCTGGAGCTGAACCGGCCCTTCGTCGGTCTCATGGCCATCGACGGCAGCTCGGTCCGCAACGCCATCGCCCTGCTCGGCAGCTGAG
>CAITYE010000146.1 GCA_903896535.1 uncultured Paracraurococcus sp. | reverse complement strand
CAGCCAGGCACAGCCGGCACCGTTGCGCCCGGACCCTTTGGCTGGTGCAGCCGCGCCGGGTCGCGTGCGCCAAGCAGCTGCAAGCCGGCAAGGATCGCGGCCGTGACCCGCCAGATGCTCTCCGCCGTCAGCGGCGATGGCCGCCCCCACAGGCGCCGGTGAGCGCCGCGGCCGGGGCGATTCATACTCGCCCGTTTGGCCCGGCCACCGCCGCCGCCCGCAGCCGCCGGGCCAGCGCCGGCACCGCGCTGGCCGGCTGCGGCGCGGCAAACAGGAAGCCCTGCGCCTCCGGGCAGAGCAGCGCACCCAGCCGGGCAAGCTGCGCCGGCGTCTCCACCCCCTCGGCGGCGGCCGTGACGCCCAGCGCCCGGCACAAGCCGGTCAGCGCGCCGACGATCGCCTCGGCATCGGCCGTCGCACCAAGCCCCTCGATACAGGAACGGTCGATCTTCACCTTGTCCACCGGCAGCCGCCGCAGGAAGCCGAGCGAGGTGGAGCCCGCGCCGAAATCATCCAGCGCGATGCCCACCCCCAGCGCCCGTACCTGGTGCAGCATCGCGATCCGGCACGCCTGATCCTGCGCGAAGGACGCCTCCGCGATCTCCAGCGTCAGGCGCCGTGGTGCGAGGCCGCTTTCGGTCAGCACCGCGGCGACTTCCTCGTGCAGCCGAGAGTGCCCCACCTGTCCCGCCGAAAGATTGACCGCGACGCCGAGCGAGCCGGGCCAATGGGCGGCGTCCTGGCAGGCCCGCCGCAACGCCCAGGCGCCGAGCGGCCCGATCAGCCCGCTCTCTTCGGCCCGCGCCATGAAGGCGGCCGGTGCCAGCAGGCCCTGTTGCGGATGCCGCCAGCGCAGCAGCGCCTCAAAGCCAACCACGGCACGCGGCTGGAGCGTCATCTGCGGCTGGTAATGCAACTCGAACTCGCCCTGGTCGATGGCCTGACGCAGCTCATTTTCCCACCTTTGCCGGGCCAGCATCGCCGTGCGCAAAGCCGGGGCGAAGCGCCGGGCGCGGTTCCGCCCCTCCGCCTTGGCGCGATAGAGCGCGAGGTCCGCATGCCGCAGCGCATCGGCCGGCGTTGCGCCATCCTGCGGCAGCAGGGCGATGCCGATGCTGGCGCCGATCCGGGCCCGCTCTCCATGCAGCTCGAAAGGCGCGGCCAGCACTTCGATCAGCCGGGCCGCCAGCGCTTCGGCCTCGGCGGCGCGGGCGGGGCCGGTCTGGATGATGGCGAACTCATCGCCGCCCAGCCGGGCGACGGTATCCCCCTCTCGCGCCTGGGCCAGCAGCCGGCCGGCGACGGCCCGCAGCAAGGCGTCGCCGGCGGCATGGCCCAGCCTGTCGTTCACCGCCTTGAAGCCATCGAGATCGAGACAGAGCAGCGCCACCGCCTCCCCCGCCGCCGCTTGCGCCGCGGCCGCCTCCAGCCGGGCATCGAACAAGGCGCGGTTCGACAGGCCGGTCAGGGGGTCGTGCTGCGCCAGATGCACGACCCGCGCCTCCGCCCGGCGGCGCTCGGTCACATCCTCCAGCGCCAGCAGCCAGCCTTCATCGGGCAGCGGACGGAAGTCGAAGGCGAAGGTCCGGCCATCCGCCGTCTCACGCAGGCCGCCAGCAGCCTGCGTGGCGCGGTTCAGCGCGCGCAACTCTCGCAGCGCGGCCAATAGATCGGCGCGCATGGCCGGCGCGGCCCGGCGCAGCTGGCGAAGCAGCGCCGCCACCGGCAGGCCGGGGGAGACAGCCCCGGGCGAAACGCCGAATAATTTGGCGAAGCGGGGATTGCCGCAGGCGCGCCGCCCCTCGGAATCCACCAGCAGCACGGCCTGCGGCAGGCCGGTCAGGGCCGCGTTCAGCCGCCGGTTCTGCCGCCAGACAGCGCTCGCCGCCCGGGCCAGTTCCGGCACCATCACCGGCGGCGGCGCCGCCCGCACCGCGGGCCGATAAAAACCGAGCGCGACCGCCTGCCGCGCAAGGCCAGCAAACCAATCCAAACCCATGCCCGAATCTCGAAAAACAGATGTGAGATCGGTTTACCGGTCAGCCCGTAAAAAATTTCTTAACGGCGAGACATTCCTTGCCCTGGTCTTAACCCTGGCGCTCAGGCGATCCGATGCGGCGCCTCCCGGCCATGCCGCAGCACCGCATCGAGATTGTCGAGCGCCCGGAACCCCATGGCGTCCCGCGCCTCAATGGCGCCAGAGCCCAGATGCGGCAGCAGCGCGACGTTCTCCAGCTCCAGATAGCCGGGGTTCACCCGCGGCTCCCCGTCATAGACATCAAGGCCGGCGGCGCGGAGATGGCCGGAGCGCAGCGCCGCGATCAGTGCCAGATCATCCACCGTGCCGCCGCGCCCGGTATTCACCACGATGGCGCCCCGGGGCAACTGCGCGATGCGCGCCGCGTTCAGCCAATGCCGCGTCGCCGCCCCGCCGGGGATGTGCATGGAAAGGACATCGACGCTGCTCAGGAAGCCCGCCTCGGTCTCGTGATAGATCGCCCCGGCTTCCAGCTCCGGCGGCAGGCGGCGGTTGTTGCGGTAATGCACTTCCATGCGGAAGCCGCGCGCCATGCCCGCCAGCTCCCGCCCGATGCGCCCCATGCCGAGGATGCCGAGGCGCTTGCCTTCCAGCGTCACGCCCATCAACTGGGTCGGCGCCCAGCCCATCCATTGCCCCGCGCGGAGGATGCGCTCCCCCTCTCCGGCCCGGCGCGCGGCCATCAGCATCAGGGTGAAGGCGATCTCAGCGGTGGCGAAGGACAGCACGTCCGGCGTATTCGCGACGACGATGCCGCGTGCCTTGGCCGCGGCAAGATCCACATGCTCGAAGCCGACCGAGAAGGTGGCGATGGCCTTCACGCTGCCCGGCAGCGCGGCGATGCAGGCGGCATCCAGCCGATCCCCCGCGGCGCAGAGGATGCCGGCGGCGCCGAGCGCCGTGGCGCGGCGGATGATCTCCGCCCCATCCGTCGCCCAATGCTGGTCATCGGCGTTCAGCGTCGCGGCATAGTCACGCGCGGCGCGCGCCTCCACCGCCGGGGGCAGCTTGCGGGTGACGAGCAGGGCGGGCTTGGCCATCGGTGCGCTTCTCCGTCGCGGCGGACGCGTCGGGTGTAGCAGCGGTCCCCGGGGGGATACACCCCGCCGATTTTTTGCTTTGCTGCGCGAATGGCATTGGGGAGGCGAAGATGGATCTCGGGTTGAAGGGACGGCGCGCGCTGGTCATGGGCGGCACCAAGGGGCTGGGACGGGCGATCGCCGATAGCCTGGCCGAAGAAGGGGCTGCCATCGTCATCAGCGGCCGCGATCAGGCCAGGCTGGACGAGGCCGCGGCGGCGTTGCGTGCCAAGGGCGCGGCGAGTGCGGTCGGCATCGTCGCCGATGTCGCCCAAGGCGCCGATATGGACCGGCTGGCCGCGGCGGCGATCAAGGCCATGGGCGGCGTCGATATCCTGGTGCTGAACCATGGCGGCCCGCCGCCCTGCACCGCCAGCCAGATCACCGAACCGGCGCTGTTCGAATGGTTCCAGCACATCGTCGCCTCCCCCATCCGCATCACCAACACGCTGCTGCCGGCCATGCGCGAACGCGGCTGGGGGCGGATCATCGTGGTGGGCAGCACCGGGCTGCAGACCCCGATCCCCACACTGGCGCTGTCCAACACGCTGCGCAGCGCCATCTGGGGCTGGCTGAAGACGCTGTCGGGCGAAGTGGCCAGGGACGGCGTCACCATGAACATCCTGGCCCCCGGCACCATCCTGACCGACCGGGTCACCCAGACCACCACCGTCCGCGCGCAGCAGCGCAACATCAGCTTCGATCAGGCCCTGGCCGAGGCAGCCGCGGAGATCCCGGCGGGCCGGCTGGGCACGCCCGACGATTACGGCCCGATGGGGGCCTTCCTCGCCAGCGAGAAGGGCGGCTACATCACCGGCAGCCTGATCCGCGTCGATGGCGGCCGGGTGCGGAGCATGTTCTGACCGGCATGGCTTTCGCTTGGTCTCCGCGCTGAAGGAACCCGCCATGCTGCCCAACCTGACCCCCGATACCGCGCTGGCCCAGCGCCTGTTCGACACGCTGCGCGAGCAGAGCTTCGACGGCGTTGGAATCACCCGCGAAGCCTACGGCCCGGGGGAACGGATGGCGCATGCGCTGGTGGCGGAGGCCGGCGAGGCGCTGGGGCTGGAACGCAAGGTCGATCCGCTGGGCAACTTGTATCTGACCCTGCCGGGGACGGACCGCCGGGCGAAGCGGGTCGTCCTCGGCAGCCATCTCGATACCGTCCCGGAGGGCGGCAATTTCGATGGCGCGGCCGGGGTGCTGGCGGGGCTGGCCGCGGTCGCGGGCATGAAGCAGTCCGGCTTCGTGCCGGCGCGCGACATCACGGTGATGGCGATCCGCGCTGAGGAAGCGGGCGCCTGGTTCCCGACCAGCTACCCCGGCAGCCGCGGCGCGCTGGGCCTGCTGCGGCCGGAGGAGCTTGACGTGAAGCGGCTGGATAGCGGCCGGACGCTGGAGGCGCATATGCGCGAGGAGGGTTTTGACCCCGACTTCGCCCGCGCCGGCCGCCGCGCGCTGAGCGCCAAGGACACCGCTGCCTATCTCGAAATCCATATCGAACAGGGCCCGGTGCTGGAGGCGGAGGGCATTCCGCTCGGCATCGTCACGGGCATCCCCGGCAGCCGCCGCCTGCGCAAGGCGCGGGTGGTCGGGGAGTATAATCATTCCGGTGCCACGCCGCGCAAATATCGCCGCGACGCCGCCATCGCGCTGGCCGAATTGGCGGTGACGCTGGATGAGGCCTGGTGCCGCCTGG
This sequence comes from uncultured Paracraurococcus sp., assembly GCA_903896535.1. Classification (GTDB taxonomy): domain Bacteria; phylum Pseudomonadota; class Alphaproteobacteria; order Acetobacterales; family Acetobacteraceae; genus CAITYE01. The sequence continues at coordinate 35,867 of CAITYE010000146.1, read as the reverse complement.
ACGCCAAGGGCCATGCGCTGGTCTGCACCTTCTGCGAACTGGCGACGACGGAGGCCGCGGGCTTCACGAAAATTCCCGGCGAGGCCCGCTTCCAGCTGGATGTCCGCAGTGTCGAAGGGCCCGCGGTGGATGCGATCTTCGATGTGCTGCACGCGGCGATCCCCGAGATCGCGGCGCGGCGCGGCGTGACCTTCGAGTTAGGCACCGAAACCGGCAGCCGGGCGGCGCCGATGGATGCCGGGGTGCGCGCAGCGCTGGGCCGCGCGGCGGATGGCCTCGGCATCGCGCATCGGCCCATGGCCTCCGGCGCCGGGCATGATGCGGCGGCCTTCGCGCTGGCCGGCATTCCCGCGGGCATGCTGTTCGTGCGCAACCAGAATGGCAGCCATAACCCCAAGGAAGCGATGCGAATGGATGATTTCGAGATGGCCTGCGCGGTGATGCAGCGATTTGCGGCGGAGTATGGGGCGTGACGGCAAGACTGGCAGTCGATATCGGCGGCACCTTCACCGATGTGGCGGTGGAGACGGAAGATGAACGCTGGACCGGCAAGGTCCTGACCACGCCGCACGCACCGGAACTCGGCGTGCTGGAAGCCGTGCGGATGGTGCTGCAGAAGGCCGGGCTGGCGCCCGCCGATATTGCGCTGGTCATCCACGGCACCACGCTGGCGACCAATGCGGTGATCGAACGCAAGGGCGCCAAGACCGCCCTGCTGACCACCGAGGGCTTCCGCGACGTGTTGGCCCTGGGCAATGAGAGCCGGTACGACCAGTACGATCTGAACATCGAACTGGCGCAACCCCTGGTGCCACGCCGCTGGCGCCTGCCGGTGACGGAGCGGCTGGACAATACCGGCAAGGTGCTGATCCCCCTTGAGCCCCGTGATGTTGAGCAGCACGTCGCCTTCATGCGCGCCGAGGGCATCGAGGCGGTGGCGATCGGCTTTCTGCACGGCTTCGTGAATCCCGTGCACGAAAAGCAGGCGGCCGAGATCGTTCGTCGGCTCTGGCCGGAGGTGCCGCTCTCCCTCGCCTCCGAGGTCTCGCCGGAGATGCGGGAATGGGAGCGCTTCTCCACCACCGTCGCCAATGCCTATGTGCAGCCGCTGATGGCCAGCTACCTCAAGCGGCTGGAAGTGGGGCTGCGCGCGGCAGGGCTGACCTGCCCGCTGTTCATGATGCTCTCGGGCGGCGGGCTGACGACGTTGGAGACCGCGGCGCGCTTCCCGATCCGCCTGGTGGAAAGCGGCCCGGCGGGCGGGGCGATCTTCTCCGCCCATGTCGCGCGCGAACGCGGGCTTTCGGAAGTGCTGTCCTTCGACATGGGCGGCACGACGGCCAAGATCTGCCTGATCGACGCCTTCCAGCCGCAGGCCAGCCGCACCTTCGAAGTGGCCCGCGTCGGCCGCTTCAAGAAGGGCTCCGGCCTGCCGCTGCGCATCCCGGTGATCGAGATGGTAGAGATCGGCGCCGGCGGCGGTTCCATCGCCGCCGTGGATGGCATGGGCCGCATCACCGTGGGCCCGGAAAGCGCCGGCGCCGATCCGGGGCCGGCCTGCTACGGGCGCGGCGGCGCCAAGCCGGCGGTGACGGACGCCAACCTCGCGCTTGGCCGCTACGACCCGGTGGCCTTCGCGGGCGGCGCGCTGCGCCTGTACCCCGAACATGCGCGCACGGCGCTGGCCGCTGAAGTGGGCGGCAAGCTGGGCCTGCCGGCGGATATGGCCGCCCTCGGCGTGGTCGAGATGGTCGATGAGAACATGGCCAATGCCGCCCGCGTCCACGCCATTGAAAGCGGCAAGGGCTATGACGGGCGGACCATCATCGCCTTCGGCGGCGGCGGCCCGGTGCATGGCTATCGCGTGGCGGAGAAGATCGGCGTGAAGCGGCTGCTGGTCCCCTCCGGCGCCGGGGTGGGCAGCGCCATCGGCTTCCTGCGCGCGCCGGTGGCCTATGAGGTCGTCAAAAGCCTCTATCAGCGTTTCGCCACCTTCGACACGGTGGCGGTGAATGCGCTGCTGGCGGGCATGGCGGCGGAAGCCCGCGCCGTGGTCGCCGAAGGCGCCTTCGGCGCGCCGGTGCGCGAAAGCCGGCTGGCCTATATGCGCTATGTCGGCCAGGGGCATGAGATTGCCGTACCGCTGCCGCCGCGCGACCTCGGCGCCGAGGACATCGCCGCGATCCGCGCCGCCTACGATACCGAATACAGCCGCTTCTACGACCGCCCCGTGCCCGGCAGCGATGTGGAGGTGATGAGCTTCGCCGTCACCGTCGCCACCAGGACCGAGGAGGTGCTGCCGGCCGCCCCTGCCGCCGACAGCCCGGCCCCGCCGCCCATCCGCGTGCAGCAGGTGCGCGATACCGTGACCGGGGAGGTCGCGGACTGGGCGGTCTATGACCGCGCCGCCATGGCCCCAGGCGCCAAGGTGCCCGGCCCCTGCATCATCGCGGAAGCGGAGACGAGCACGCTGGTCGGCCCCGGCTGGACCTGCCGGATGGATAGCCTGGGATATCTCGACCTGACGCAGGAGCGCAGCTGATGCAACAGACCGGTGCCCTCACCAAAATCCAGCGCCAGATCCAGTGGAACCGCCTGATCGCGGTGGTCGAGGAACAGGCGCAGACCATGATCCGCACGGCCTTCAGCACCACGGTGCGCGAAGCCGGCGATCTCTCCGCCGGCATCTTCGACCTGCAAGGGCGGATGCTGGCCCAGGCCGTGACCGGCACGCCCGGCCATGTGAACTCCATGGCCGAAAGCGTCGGGCATTTCCTGAAGAAATTCCCGGCGCACACCATGAAGCCCGGGGAGCACTACATCACCAATGATCCCTGGCTGGCGACCGGGCATCTGCACGACCTCACCGTCGTCTCCCCCGCCTTCCGCAAGGGCAAGATCGTCGGGCTGTTTGCCAATACCGCGCATATCATCGATATCGGCGGGCTCGGCATGGGGCCGGAAGGGCGTTCGGTGTTCGAGGAAGGGCTCTTCATCCCCATCGTCCGCTGCTTTGAGGCGGGCGGCGTGGCGAACGAGACCTTCTTCGACTTCATCCGCGCGGGCTCTCGCACCCCGATCGAGCTGGAGGGGGATATCTACTCCCTCTGTGCCTGCAACGACGCCGGCGCCAAGCGGCTGGTGGAGATGCTGGACGAGTTCGACATGGACAGCATCGACCCGCTGGGCGCCTTCATCTTCGAAAGCAGCCGGCAGGCGACGCTCGATGAAATCCGCAAGCTGCCGAAGGGCACCTACCGGTCCGAAATCCGCTCCGACGGGTATGAGGCGCCGGTCACGCTGCACGCGGCGATGACGGTGCATGAGGATGAGATCGTCGTCGATTACGCCGGCACATCAGGTCTTTCGACGCGCGGCATCAACGTGCCGCCGGCCTATTGCCGGGCCTATTCCTGCTTCGGGATCAAATGCGTGGTGGCGCCGGAGGTGCCGAATAACTGGGCCTCCCTCGCCCCCTTCCGGATGGAGATTCCGACAGGCTGCATCCTGAACGCCCCGCGGCCGTATCCGGTATCTGTCCGGCACGTGGTCGGGCAGTTGATCCCCGACCTGATGATGGGCTGCCTGCACCAGGCGGTGCCGGGGCGGGTGAATGCGGAAGGCTCCTCCGCGCTGTGGAACCCACCGCTGCGCGGCGGCTCCCAGGTCTCCGGCCCGGCGGCGGAGGTCGAGGATTTCGAGATCATCACCTTCAACTCCGGCGGCACCGGCGCGCGGCCGGGCAAGGACGGGCTGGACGGCATCGCCTTCCCGTCCGGCGTCCGCACCATGCCGGTGGAGGCGACGGAGAACGTCGCCCCGGTGATCTTCTGGAAGAAGGAACTGCGGCCGGATTCCGCCGGCGCCGGGCGCACCCGCGGCGGCTTCGGGCAGATCATGGAAATCGGCGCCAAGGGCGATGCCGAATACGCCGTGAATGCCATCTTCGACCGCGTCGCCAACCCGCCCAAGGGGCGCGAGGGCGGCGGCGAGGGCGCGGCCGGCTGGGTCGGGCTGAACGATGCCAATGGCACGCCGCTGCGCACCAAGGGCTTCCAGATCATCCCCAAGGGAAGGCGGCTGCTGCTGAAACTGCCGGGCGGCGGCGGCATGGGCGACCCCAAGGCGCGCGATCCGGACCTGGTGAAGCGCGACGTGGCCGATGGGCTGATCAGCAAGCAGGCGGCGCGGGATTTGTATGGGGTGGAGGTTTAGTCATGGCCCTGCGCTGCGACCTCATCATCCGTGATGCCACGCTCTTCGACGGCACCGGCGCGCCGCGCCGCGTCGGCGATGTCGGCGTCACCGGCGACCGCATTACTGGCGTCGGCGACCTCGGCGGCGCCACTGCGGACCGGGAGGTGATGGCCACCGGCCGGGCGCTCGCGCCCGGCTTCATCGATGCCCATACGCATGACGACCGCGCCGTGCTGATGGGGTGCGACTGCCTCCGCTGCAAATCCAGCCAGGGCGTCACCACCGTCGTCGTCGGCAATTGCGGCGTCAGCCTCGCACCGCTGACCACCACGGCCCGCCCGCCCGCCCCGCTCGACCTGATCGGCGAGGATGGCTGGTGGCGCTTCGACAGTTTCGCCGAATATGCCGACGCCATCCGCAAGACGCCGGCGGCGGTGAACACCTATGCCATTGTCGGCCACCAGACCTTGCGCGTGCGCTGCATGGGCGGCGACCTCGCCCGCCCGGCGAACGACCGCGAGATTGCGGAGATGCGCCGCCTGGTTGCCGAAAGCCTGGCCGAAGGCGCCTCCGGCTTCTCCACCGGCCTTTGGTACCCGCCCAACATGCACGCGACGACCGAGGAGGTGATCGCGGTGGGCGAGCCGCTGAAGGCCGCGGGGGGGATGTACTTCACCCATATGCGCGATGAGGCCGACCGCGTCTGCGCCTCGATCGAGGAGACACTGAAGATCGGCAAGCGGATCGGCGTGCCGGCCTGGATCAGCCACCATAAATGCTCGATGCCGGAGAATTACGGCCGCAGCGTGCAGACCCTGGCGCTGCTCGAAGCCTCGGCCTCGCTGCAGGAAGTGGCCTTCGACATGTACCCCTACCCCGCCGGCTCCACCGTGCTGATGCCGGATCGGCTGCGCGACGATGTGCGGGTGATCATCACCTGGTCGATCCCACATCCGGAATTCGCGGGCAAGGACCTGAAGGAGGTGGCGCGCGGCTGGAATACCGATATCCGCACGGCGGCGGAAAAACTGCTGCCGGCCGGCGCCATCACCTTCCAGATGGATGAGGAGGATGTGCGGCGGATCATGGCGCATCCGATGTCGGTCATAGGCTCGGACGGCATTCCGCACGACGCGCACCCGCATCCGCGCCTCTGGGGCACCTTCCCCCGCGTGCTGGGGCTCTATTCCCGCCAGCTCGGCCTGCTGAGCATGGAGGAGGCGATCCATAAAATGACCGGGCGGACTGCCTCGCTGTTCGGCATGATCGACCGCGGTGTGCTGCGAGAGGGCGCCTATGCCGACCTGGTGCTGTTCGACCCGGCGCGGGTCATGGACGCGGCCACCTTCGAGGTGCCGAAGCAGGAATCCCTCGGCATCGACGAAGTCTGGACCAATGGCCGCCCGGTCTTCCGCGCCGGCGCGGGCATGACCGGGGAGACCCCCGGCCGCCTGATCCGGCGCAATCGGGTTTAGCGGGGCTACAGCCCCGCCTGGGCCTTCACATGCCGCGCGACTTCCTCATGGGTCGCGAACCAGACGCTGCCCTTGGCCTTCATATGCTCGATCAGCCGCGCCAGCAGGCTGATCCGGCTGCGATGGCCGATGCAATGCGGGTGCATGGTCAGCAGATAGAGCCCGCCCTCCTCCCAAGCGCCGTCGAACTCCTCGCGGAAGATCTCCTCCACCGCGGACGGCGGGGTGTAGGGGCGCAGCGCGGAGAAGCGCAGGAAGTTGAAATAGGCCATGTCGTCGCGGATCCACTCCGGCGGCAGCTCGATGATCCCGGTCGGCTCGCCCTGGTCCAGCAGCTCATAGGGGTCGTCATCGGCCATCAGCGAACTGTCATAGAGCAGGCCCAGCTCGCGGATGATCGCCATGGTCTCGGTCGAGAAATCCCAGCTCGCCGTCCGCATGCCCACAGGCCGGCGGCCCGAGGTCTTCTCCAGCACGTCAGCGGCGCGCAACGTCAGCTCCCGCTCCACCCCCGGCGGCAGGGTGGTGTTCGCCTCATGGATCCAGGAATGGATGCCGATCTCGTGGCCCTCATCGGCGACCGAGCGCACTTCCTCGGGATAGATCAGCGCCGAGACCGCCGGGTAGTAGAAGCTCGCGCGGATGTCGTGGCGGGCTAGCAGCTTGCGGATGCGGGGGATGCCCTGGCGATGGCCATATTGCCCCTGGCTGATCCGCATCGGACTGTCATCAGCATCGCGCAGCGGGATGGTCTCGTGATCCGCGTCGAAGGAAAGGGTGACGCAGCAGCGCGCCCCGCCCGGCCAGGAATTCGGGCGTAGGCTGCGTCCGGCGCGGGCATTGCCGATGATCTTCCGCCATTCCCCTTCGGCCAATTCCCAGGGCTGCTTCTTCTCGGTCACGGCGTCATCTCCTCTGGCACGCGGGTTGCTCAGCATCCATCACCCCAACGGCAAGGAGCGGCAGGATGGATATCGGCGTCTTTATCCCGATCAACAATAATGGTTGGATCATCTCCGCCACCTCGCCGCAATACATGCCGAGCTTCGAGCTGAACCGCCAGGTGGTGGAAAAGGCCGAAGCCTTCGGTTTAGAATTCGCCCTCTCCATGATCAAGCTGCACGGCTTCGGCGGGAAGACCGAATTCTGGGATCACGGGCTGGAAAGCTTCACCCTGATGGCCGGCCTCGCCTCCGTCACCAAGCGCATCCGGCTCTATGCCTCGACCGCTGTTCTCACCCTGCCGCCGGCCATGGTGGCGCGCATGGCCAGCACCATCGACAACATCTCGGGCGGGCGCTTCGGGGTCAACATCGTCTCCGGCTGGCACAAGGTGGAATACACCCAGATGGGCCTCTGGCCCGGCGATGCGCATTTCGGCAAGCGCTACGACTACAGCACCGAATACGTCACCATCATGAAGCAGTTGTGGGAGACCGGGACCTCTGACTTCAAGGGCGAGTACTTCCAGATGGACCAGTGCCAGCTCTCCCCCCGCCCGCAGGTGCCAGTCAAGCTCGTCTCCGCCGGGCAGAGCGACCGCGGCATGGAGTTCGCCGCGGAGTATTGCGATTTCAACTTCGCCCTCGGCGAGGGGGTGAACGAGCCGAAGAAGGCGGCCGATGTGCCGCGGCGCATGCTGGAACACGCGGCCAAGGCCGGCCGTGATGTCGGCAGCTATATGCTCTACATGATCATCGCCGATGAAACCGATGCGGCGGCCCTGGCGAAATGGGACCTCTACAACCAGGGGGCGGACAAGGCAGCGCTGGCGCACCTGCTGGGCCATGCCGCCGATGACGTGAATACCCAGGCGACCTCCATGGCCGCTAGCATCCAGCGCTCTGCCTCCCCCATCAATTTCAACATGGGCACCATTGTTGGCAGCTACGCCACCTGCGCGAAGCTGCTGGACGACGTCGCGACCATGCCGGGGGTGAAGGGCATCATGCTCACCTTCGACGATTTCCTCCTCGGCATGCATAATTTCGGCACCCGCATCCAGCCGCTGATGCGCTGCCGGAGCCATGTGAAGCTGGCCGCCTGAGGCCAGCCCCCTCTCCGCGGGCTTCATCCAGCGCAAGCACCGCCGCCCCAGCTGGTGCGGCTTGCCCTGGCCGGGCCGGCCTGCAAGCTTCCCGGTAACGCCTGGGGGAGGCCCGCATGCCCGGATACGACGAAGCCTATGCTGCCTGGGCGGCAAACCCCGAAGCCTATTGGCGTGCAGCCGCCCGGTTGATCGACTGGGACGTGCCGCCCACCCGTATCTTCGATGCCGCCGCCGGCCCCTATGGTCGTTGGTTCCCCGATGCCCGGCTGAACACCTGCGCCAATGCGCTGGACCGCCATGTCGCGGCCGGGCGCGGGGCGCAGCCGGCCCTCATCTGGGATAGCCCGATGACCGGACGGTGCGAGACCTTTACCTATGCGGCGCTGTTGCAGCGGGTGGCCAAGCTGGCTGGCGCGCTGGCGGCACGCGGTGTCACTGCCGGCGATCGCGTCGTGCTCTATATGCCGATGATCCCCGAAGCCGTGGTCGGCATGCTGGCCTGCGCCCGGCTCGGCGCCGTCCATTCCGTCGTCTTCGGCGGCTTCGCCGCGGCGGAACTCGCCGCCCGTATCGCCGATGCGGAACCCAAGCTGATCCTCTCAGCCAGTTGCGGGCTGGAGCCAGGGCGGGTCGTTGCCTACAAGCCGCTGCTCGATGCGGCGATCACGCTCTCTCCGCACAAGCCGGCCGGTGTCATCGTGGCGCAGCGCGAACAGGCGCCGGCGACGCTGATCCCCGGCCAGGACGAGGATTGGGCCGCGGTGGAAGCGGCCGGCACGCCGCATCCCTGCGTGCCAGTGGCAGCAACCGATCCGCTTTATGTCCTGTATACCTCCGGCACCACCGGCAAACCCAAAGGCGTGGTGCGCGACAATGGCGGGCACGCTGTCGCGCTGCGGCAATCCATGGACACTCTCTATGGCGTCGGGCCGGGGGATGTGATGTTCACCGCTTCCGATGTCGGCTGGGTGGTGGGGCACAGCTACATCGTCTACGCGCCGCTGCTAGCGGGCGCCACCAGCATCCTGTTCGAAGGCAAGCCCGTGGGCACGCCCGATGCCGGCACCTTCTGGCGTGTCTGCCAGCAGCACCAGGTGAAGGTGATGTTCACCGCGCCGACGGCGATCCGCGCCATCAAGCGCGACGACCCCGAGGGCAAGCTGCTCAAGACGCACGACCTCTCTCGGCTGGAGGCGCTGTTCCTGGCGGGCGAACGCTGCGATCCGCCGACGGCGGAATGGTCGGCCGGGCTGCTCGGCAAGCCGGTGATCGACCATTGGTGGCAGACCGAGACGGGCTGGCCCATCACCGGCAATTTCCGCGGCTATGGCCTGTTCGAACCCCGCTTCGGCTCCGGCGGCAAGCCGTCCCCCGGCTATCAGGTGCACGCGCTGGATGAGGCGGGAAAGCCGCTGCCGCGCGGGCAATCCGGCACGCTGGCCGTAAAGCTGCCGCTGCCGCCCGGCTGCCTGCCGACACTGTGGCAGGCCGATGACCGCTTCCGGGAGAGCTACACCACCACCTTCCCCGGTTGGTACAACACCTCCGATGCCGGGGTGGTGGATACGGAGGGCTATGTCTCCGTCATGTCCCGCACCGACGACATCATCAATGTCGCCGGCCATCGCCTGAGCACCGGGGCGATGGAGGAGGTGCTGGCCGGCCACCCCGATGTCGCGGAATGCGCGGTGATCGGCATCGCCGATACGGTGAAGGGGCAAGTGCCACTCGGCCTCGTCGTCCTGAAATCCGGCGTAACGAAGCCGGATGCGACAATTTGCCAGGAGCTGGTCAGCCTGGTGCGAGAGAGGATCGGCCCGGTCGCTGCCTTCAAGGATGCGATGGTGGTGGCGCGGCTGCCGAAGACGCGCAGCGGCAAGATCCTGCGGGCGACGCTGCGCAAGATCGCCGATGGCGAAAGCTACACCGTGCCGCCAACCATCGACGATGCCAGCATTCTGGGCGAGGTGGAGGCGGCGCTACGGGCACGGTGAGACGTTGGAGCATGCTGCTTCGCATTCGCTCCCGCACCCTGCTCTGACGTTTGGTTGGTCGCGGGATGCAGCGTTTCGGCGCTTCTGCCTCAACGCATCCCGCCCTACCGCACCAACCCGGTATAGCCATTGGTGATGGGATACCGCCGGTCGCGGCCGAAGGCGCGCGACCCGATCTTCACCCCCGGCGGCGCCTGCCGGCGCTTGTATTCGGCGCGGTCCAGCATCTTCCACACCCGCACCACGGTGGCGCGGTCCTGCCCCTCCGCGACCCGCGCATCGACCGAGCGCTCGCCCTCCACCAGCCCTTCCAGGATCGCGTCCAGCACGTCATAGGGCGGCAGCGTGTCCTGGTCCTTCTGGTCGGGCTTCAGTTCGGCCGAGGGCGGCTTGGTGATGACCCGCTCCGGCATCACCCCACCCTGCGGACCCAGCAGCCCCGCTGGGACATGCGCGTTGCGCCAGCGGCACAGCTCGAACACCGTGGTCTTGTACAGGTCCTTCAGCACGGAATAGCCGCCGCACATATCGCCATAAAGCGTGGCGTAGCCGACCGACATCTCCGACTTGTTGCCGGTGGTCAGCACCATGTCACCGAACTTGTTGGAGAGCGCCATCAGCGTCAGCCCGCGGGCGCGGGACTGGATGTTCTCCTCGGTGATATCGGCCTGGCGATTGGCGAAGGCGGGCGCCAGCATGGCGCCGAAGGCCTGCATCGCCGGGCCGATATTGATCGTCTCGTAGCGGATGCCCAGCAACTCGGCGCAGCCGGCCGCATCCTCCAGGCTCTCCTGCGACGTATAGGGCGAGGGCATCATCACGCAGCGCACCCGGTCCGGCCCCAGCGCATCGGCGGCCACGGCCGCCGAGATCGCGGAATCGATCCCGCCCGAAAGGCCCAGCACCACACCGGGGAAGCGGTTCTTGTTCACGTAATCGGCCAGCCCCAGCACCATGGCGCGGTAGATCTGCTCCAGCTGCGGCATCGGGGCGGGCAGCGGCTGCGGGGCGCAGACCAGCTTGCCGCCCTCGCGCCGCCATTCGGTCAGCGTCACCGCTTCGACGAATAGCGGCATCTGCAGGGCCAGGCGGCGATCGGGGTTCAGGATGAAGCTCCCGCCCTCAAAAACCAGCTCGTCCTGGCCGCCGATCTGGCCGAGGAAGACAAAGCCGAGCCCGGTCTCGACCACGCGTGGCACCGCCAGATCCACCCGGCGTTCCGGCTTGCCCACCTCGAAGGGGGAGCCGTTGATGCTGATCAGCACCTCCGCCCCGGATTCCGCGAGCGTCTCGGAGACCGTCGGGTACCACCAATCCTCGCAGATCATCAGCCCCAGGCGGAAGCCGCGAAAGGCGATGGGGCCGGGCGCCGGACCGGCATCGAAGACCCGCTTTTCGTCGAAGACGCCGTAATTCGGCAGCTCATGCTTGGCGCGCCGGGCCAACACCTTGCCGCCATCCAGCACGAACAGGCCGTTATAGCGCTTCTCCCCCTCCAGCCAGGGGCCGCCGAGCACGACGCCCGGGCCGCCATCGGCGGTCTCGGTGGCCAGCTTCTCGATCTCGGCCAGGGCATCGGCGTTGAAGGCGGGCTTGAGGACGAGATCCTCGACCGGATAGCCGCCGATGGAGAATTCCGGCGTGATGAGCAGATCGGCACCCAGCCGCGCCGCCTCCACCCGCGCTTTGCGGATTTTGTCGGCATTGCCGCGGACGTCGCCGACATGCGGGTTGATCTGAGCGAGGGCGATGCGGAGCGTATCGGACATGGGAGGAAGCTAAGGACGCCGGCCCAAGGGGTCAACGCGCCCGCTTCACCGTCCGGCCCAGCGCGCCCCGGCCAAGGTCGCCAGCGTGACCATGGCGATGCCCGCAATCGCCGGCGGGCCCAGCGTCTCGCCCAGCAGGGGCCAGGCGAGGCTGGCGGCGATGGCCGGCACCATGGCGCCCACCAGCGTCGTCATCCCCGGCCCCAGCAGCCGGACGCATTGGGTGTAGACGATGCCGTTCAGCACTCCTGACAGCATGCCCTGGAAGACCAGGTTCAACAGGATCGTCGACCAGGGCACCTGGCCGAGGTTCGAGGGCAGATCGAACAGCAGGAAGATCGGCACATAGATCGGCGCCACGCAAAGCCCGAAGGCCATCGCCGCATCCACCGCCGCAAGCCGCCAGCGGGCGGCGAGCAGCGTATAGAGCGCCCAGGCGCTATTGCCCGCGATGAACAGCAGATCGCCGATCCAGGCCCCCGGCCCGGCGGCGGTGCCGCCCGAGAGGGTGAGCAGCGCCGTGCCCGCGACGATGCCGATGAGGCTCAGCCCCCGCCCCAGGCCGATGCGCGTCCAGCCCAGCACCCAACCCAGCAGCGCCGTGACCAAGGGCAGGGAACCAGCGAGCAGCAAGGCGCCATGCGCCGTCGGCGCCAGCGCATAGCCGGCATAGGCGCCGACCGGGAAGCCGAACCCCGCAAGCGCCACCACGGCGATCATCTGGCGGGATGGCAGCCGGGGCGGGCCGCGCCAGAGCAGCAACGGCAGGGTCACCACGAAGCCGCCCAGCGCGCGCAGCAGCAGCAGGTCCCACGGCGTCAGCGAATCCCTGGAATAGAGCCGGGTGATCAGGTGGAAGCCGACCCAGAGAAGCAGTTGAACGCCGGCGAAGCCCCAGCCGAGCAAGGCGGGGGAAACCGCGCCGGTCAGCCGACCGCGCCCCCCTGGCGCTTGCGCTCGCCATTGTGGCGCAGCAGGAATTCGCGACCGATCTTGACCCGTGGCTTGCCGTCATAGGCGACGATATCGGCGGTGGCGTAGGTCTCCGACCAGATTTCAGGGATGAAGCTGCCGGTGCCGACGATATCAATCGGCGCCCGCGCTTCCGCCATCACCCGACACTTCTGGGTATTGAAGCCAGAGGAGGCGACGATCCGCACCTTGGGGAAGCCAGCGGTATGCAGGGCTTCGCGCATCTTCCAGACCGCGCTGGCCGAAACGCCGGTGCCGACCAGGTGGCGCAACTCGGTCTCACTGCGATAGCGGCGGATGGCCCCGGGCGCGTGGCGTTCCAGCACGGCATAGCTGGCCGCCGGGTCGAGCCCTTCCAGGAAGCGCCCACCATGGGTATCCAGCCGCACCGCCAACCGCCCCGCCGCCGCCAGTTCCGGGAAGCGATGGCAGACCGCGACGCCGTCGGTGACCTCTCGCCCGAAATAATCGACCAGGACGGTGAGGTTTTCCTCCGGGAAGGTCTCGTGGAACATCTCCGCGGCGCGCAGCGTGGAGCCGGCATAGCCGATCAGCGCATGCGGCATGGTGCCAAATCCGCGCGGGGCGCCGAACCAATGCGCGGTCGCGTCATTGGCGTTGCCGATAAAGCCCTTGGCGCCTTCCTGCTGCGCGGCGGCGCTGCCGACGGAAGCGGCATAGGCCATCATCTCCGCCATATCGGCGCCCGCGCAATGCCGCGCATCCATCGCCAGGAAGCCGGTTTTCGGCAGTTCCAGACACATCTGATAGGCGTTGTGCGCGGCCACGCAGGGCGCGCCCAACTTCTGGAGGAAGAGCGTTTCCAGATCCGCCAGCGCGACGAAGCTGCCAGTGAGATAGAGGATCGGATCGCCGGCACCCACCCAGGTGCCCTCCGGATGCATCACCTCGATCTCGAAATCGGTCTGCCGTGCCTGCGCGACCTCGGCCAGCCAATCCAGCATCAGCCGCGGGGCCGAGACCACCGGGCGACGGAGGAAGACGGCATAGGTCACCTGGCTGTCGCCGAAGCGCTGCACGATCGAGCGGGTGCGGTTGAAATAGGCATCCGTGCGCGCGGCGATCGCCGCATCGATGCGGCGATCGGGCGACGCGCCGGCGGCCATTACTGGGCGGCCTGCGCCGGCAGGCCGGTGCTTGGGGCGCGGCGGGCCTTCAACTCCTCGGCGATGAGGAAGGCGAGTTCCAGCGATTGCTCGGCGTTCAGCCGCGGATCGCAGAAGGTCTCATAGCGCAGCGCCAGATCGGCCTCGCTCAAGCGGTGCGCGCCGCCGAGGCATTCGGTCACCTCCTGGCCGGTCATCTCGACATGCACGCCGCCCGGCTGGGTGCCCTCCGCCGCGTGGCAGTCGAAGAAGCGGCGGACCTCGGTCAGCACGGCATCGAAGGGCCGGGTCTTGTAGCGGCCGACCGTGGTGGTGTTCCCATGCATGGGATCGGACAGCCAGACCACTTCCCGCCCCGCTCGCTTCACCGCCCGCAACAGGGGCGGTAGCTTGGCTTCCAGCTTGTCCGCGCCCATGCGGGAAATCAGCGTCAGCCGGCCCTTGGCATTGGCCGGGTTGAGGATTTCGGTCAGCCGCACCAGTTCGTCGGGGTCCATGCTGGGCCCGACCTTCATGCCGATGGGATTCTTCACGCCGCGCAGGAACTCCACATGTGCGCCATCCGGCTGACGGGTGCGGTCACCGATCCAGAGGAAATGCGCCGAACAGGCATAGTGATCGCCGGTGGTCGAATCGACGCGGGTCAGCGCCTGCTCATAGGGCAGCAGCAGGCTTTCATGGCTGGTGTAGAAATCCGTCTCCCGCACCTGCGGCAGGTCGGACATGCCGCAGGCCTGCATGAAGCCCAGCGTCTCATCGATCCGGCTGGCAAGGTCGGCGTAGCGATCGGCCAGCGGGCTGCGCGCGACAAAGCCGAGGTTCCAGCGATGCACCTGGTGCAGGTCGGCATAGCCGCCGGTCGCGAAGGCGCGCAGCAGGTTCAGCGTCCCGGCCGATTGCAGATAGGCGAATTCCATGCGCGCCGGGTCGGGGATGCGCGCGGCGGCGGAGAAATCCGGCCCGTTGATGATGTCGCCCCGATAGGAGGGCAGCGTGACGCCGTCCTTCGTCTCGGAATCCGAGGACCGGGGCTTGGCGAACTGCCCGGCCATGCGGCCGAGCTTCACCACCGGCGTCCCGCCACCGAAAGTCAGCACGACCGCCATCTGCAGCAGCACCCGGAAGGTGTCGCGGATGATGTTGGCGGTGAAATCGGCAAAGCTTTCCGCGCAATCGCCGCCCTGCAGCACGAAGGCCTGACCATCGCCGGCCTTGGCCAGCGAGGCTTGCAGGCGCCGCGCCTCACCGGCGAAAACCAGCGGCGGGAAGCGCGACAAGCGCATCTCAGCCTCGGCGAGTTTCGCCGGATCGGGGTATTCGGGCACCTGCCGGATCGGCATCTCCCGCCAGGAGGCAGGGTGCCAGTGACGCGCAACCATGGTCGTCTCTATGTGTTATGTGACTGGGCGATGACCATAGCGGTCCGGGCGGCGGGCTGGAAAGCCCCGGTTGGCCTATTCCGCCGCCTTGGCGATGCCTGCCTCGCGCGTCCGGGTGCGCAGCGTGACGAACTCCTCCGCCGCGCTCGGGTGGATGCCGATGGTCCGGTCGAAATCCTGCTTAGTGGCCCCGGCGACGATCGCGATGCCAACGCCCTGCATGATCTCCCCGGCGTCCTCACCCAGCATATGCGCGCCGAGCACCTTCTGGCTGCGCTGGCAGACCACCAGCTTCATCAGCGTCTTCCGCCCTTCCCGCTTGCTGATGGTATGCCGCATCGGGGTGAAGCGGGTGACGTAGACATCCACCGGGCCACGCACGGCGGCCTGCTCCTCGGTCAGCCCGACCGTGCCGATGGGCGGGCTGGTGAAGACCGCGGTCGGCACGTTCTCGTAGGAGACGCGGCGCGGCCGGTTGCCGAATAGGGTATCGGCCAGGGCGTGGCCGGCGGCGGTGGCCATTGGCGTCAGGTTCACCCGGTCGATCGCATCGCCGACGGCGAAGATGTGCGGCACGCTGGTGCAGTGGTCGTCATCGACCGTGACCGCCCCATTGGCCGCCAGCGCGACGCCGGCCGCTTCCAGCCCCAGGCCGCGCGTATTTGGCACCCGGCCGGTGCAGAAGAAGACAGCATCCACCTCCGCCAGGCTGGCCCCACCCTGGCGCAGCGCAATGCCCTGGCCTGTGCGGTCCAGCCGATCCGGCATGGTTTCCGCGCGCAGTCGGATGCCCTGGGCGGCGAGCGCTTCTACCATCGCCACACGGATATCCTCGTCGAAGCCGCGCAGCGGCAGGGCGGCGCGATAGAACAGGTCCACCTCAGCACCCAGGCCGCGCAGGATGCAGGCGAACTCCAGCGCGATATAGCCGGCGCCCAGCACGGCGACGCGCCGCGGCATGGCCGGCAAGGTAAAGAGGTCATCCGAGATGAGGCCCAGCTCAGCACCCGGAATGTCGAGCTTGGTGGCGCGCCCACCGGTGGCGATCAGGATGCGTGCCGCGGTCACGCGTTGCGCGCCCACCTGGATCTCATGCGCACCAACCAGTGTTGCCCGCGCATCGAACCGGGTGCAGCCGGCGCCTTCCAGCAGGCGGCCATAGATGCCCGAAAGCCGCGCGACTTCGGCATCGCGGACGGCGGCGAATTTGGCCAGGTCGTAGGCGCCCTTGGTGATCTCCCAGCCGAAGGCGGGGGCTTCCTCGGCCCAGGCGCCGTATTCGGCGGCCTGCACCATCATCTTCTTCGGCACGCAGCCGACATTGACGCAGGTGCCGCCCCAGAAGCGTTCCTCGGCAACCGCGACGCGCGCGCCGTGGCCCGCGGCGATGCGCGCGGCGCGCACGCCGCCCGAGCCACCGCCGATGACGAAAAAGTCGAAATCGTAGCTCATGCCGGTTCCTCAGGCGGGCGGGTGGGGACGACAAGGCGCGGGGTGAAGCGCGTCACCACCTCGCCGTGCTGGTTGATCAGCCGGTTTTCCACCAGCACACTGCCGCGATCGGGGCGAGAGCGAGAGGGTGCGACTTCCTTGACCTCGATCTCCAGGCGCAGCGCATCGCCGGGACGCACCGGGCGCGCCCAGGACAACTCCCCGCCGCCGCCGATCACGCCCCAGCCCAGATGGCCCAGCGCCTGCGTCACCATGGACATCATCAGGGCGGTGGTGTGCCAGCCGCTGGCCGCCAGCCCCTGAAAGACCGGATGCGCCGCGGCCGCCACGGGGTCGGTGTGGAAGGGCTGGTTATCGTATTGGCGGGCGAAGGCGATGATCTCCTCCGCCGCCACCGTCAGCGGCCCCGCCTGGAAGACCTGCCCGATGGCGAGGTCTTCCAGAAAGAGCGGCGCCGGCGTCACGTGCCGATGCCGCCCAGCGCCAGGTACTTCACTTCCAGATACTCGTCGATGCCATAGAGGCTGCCCTCGCGGCCGAGCCCGCTTTCCTTGACGCCGCCGAAGGGCGCCACCTCGGTCGAGATGATGCCTTCATTGATGCCGATCATCCCGCTCTCGATCCCCTCGGCCACACGGAAGATGCGGCCGATATCGCGGGCGTAGAAATAGGCCGCGAGCCCGAAGGGGGTGTCATTGGCCAGCCGAATCGCTTCCTCCTCGGTCTTGAAGCGGAACAGCGGTGCCACCGGGCCGAAGGTTTCTTCCGAGAAGATCATCGCCTCGGTCGGTACATTGGCCAGGATGGTCGGCTCGAAGAAATTGCCGCCATTGCCGTGCCGCTTGCCGCCGGTGACGACCGTCGCGCCGCGCTTCACCGCATCCGCGATGTGCTCCTCCACCTTTTTCACCGCCTCCGGATTGATCAGCGGGCCCTGGGTGACGCCCGGCTCCATCCCATTGCCGACCTTCAGCGCTTCCACCGCCGCCTGCAGCTTGGCGGCGAAGGCGTCGTAGACGCCGTCCTGCACCAGCAGGCGATTGGCGCAGACGCAGGTCTGGCCGGTGTTGCGGTATTTGGACGCCATCGCCCCCTGCACCGCGGCATCCAGATCGGCATCGTCGAACACGATGAAGGGCGCATTGCCGCCCAACTCCATCGAGGTCTTCTTGATGGTCGCAGCGCATTTGGCGAGCAGCGTGCGGCCCACCTCGGTGCTGCCGGTGAAGGTCAGCTTGCGGACCAGGGGATTGCCGGTCAGTTCATCGCCCATCGGGCCGCTCGGCCCGGTGATCACATTGCAGACGCCCTTCGGCATGCCGGCCCGTTCCGCCAGCACGGCGATGGCCAGCGCCGAGAACGGCGTCTGGCTGGCCGGGCGGATCACGCCGGTGCAGCCGGCGGCCCAGCCGGGGCCGGTCTTGCGGGTGATCATGGCGGCGGGGAAGTTCCAGGGCGTGATCGCCGCGAAAACGCCGATCGGCTCCTTCGTCACGATGATGCGACGGCCCTTGGCATTCTGCGGGATGGTCTCGCCGTAGACCCGCTTGGCTTCCTCGGCGAACCATTCGATGAAGCTGGCGGCATAGGCAATCTCGCCCTTGCTTTCGGCCAGCGGCTTGCCCTGTTCGGCAGTCATGATCGCCGCCAGATCGTCGGTATGGGCGATCATCAGGTCAAAGAGCCGGCGCAGAATGGCGGCGCGGTCCTTCGCCAGCATGGCCCGCCAACCCGCCAGCGCGGCGTGCGCCGCCTCGATCGCCCGGCGGGTCTCGGCAGCGCCCATCGCCGGCACCATGCCGACCAATTCGCCATTGGCGGGATTGCGGACCTCTATGCTGCGGCCGCTATCGGCCTGCACCCATTGGCCGTCGATGTAATTGGCCTGGCGGAACAGCGCGGAGTCCTTCAGCGGCAGCTGGGCAATGGCGTCGAGCATGGGGCTGGTTCCTTCCCTTTGGATTGGAGGATAGCAGGCGTTGGTACTTTGTCAGCCAGCAGGCATCGGCATAGGCTGGCGGCAACCACAAGGAACACAGGGAGAAGCGCATGCCACCCCAGGCCATGCTGGCCAGCTTGCTGCTGGCTGCCGCCATCATCCTGCCGGCCAGAGCGGAATATCCGGAACGGCCGGTGACGATCATTCACAATTACGGACCGGGCACGGCGTCCGACGCCACCGCTCGGGCGATCGCCGAAGCCTTCGCCGTCCGCTTCGGGCAAGCCTTCCCGGTGGTCAACCGCGATGGT
Source organism: uncultured Paracraurococcus sp. (assembly GCA_903896535.1). GTDB lineage: Bacteria > Pseudomonadota > Alphaproteobacteria > Acetobacterales > Acetobacteraceae > CAITYE01. The sequence continues at coordinate 17,202 of CAITYE010000146.1, read as the reverse complement.
GCCGCGGGGGTGGTCGGCACCCGGGCGCTGGCGACCAGCGCCCCCGATGGCTACACGCTCTTGATCGGGCCGATGACCGCCATCACCGCCCAGCCCTGGATCGTGAAGGATACCGGCCTCAACCCCGATGCGGTGGCGCCGATCTGCAACATCTCCGCCAATATGCTGGGCGTGGTGGTGCGCGCGGACAGCCCCTTCCGCGACGGCGCCGGGCTGATCGCGGCGGCCAAGGCGAAGCGGCTGGTCTACGGCACCACCGGGCAACTTTCACTCTCGGCGCTCGGCGTGGTGAAGCTGCAACAGGCGGCGGGCGGGGAATATGATTCCGTCGCCTATCGCAGCGATGGTGCGTCCTTGGCGGATGTGCTGGGCGGGCGGCTGGATTTCGCCGCGACCATGCTGGCCAACGCCACGCCGCAGATCGAAGCCGGCCAATTGCGGCTGATCGGCGTCTTCGCCGACCGGCGCTACCCGGCCTTTCCGAACGCGCCGACCTTCCCGGAACAGGGTATCGCGGCCGAGCAGATGTCCTATGCCGGGATGCTGGCGCCGAAGGGGACGCCGGCGCCGATCCTGGCCAAGCTGGAAGCCGCCTGCGCCGAGGCGATGCGCGCCGCGCCCTGGCAGCGCGCGGTGGAACGCTTCGGCATCGTCGCCGATTACCGCGACCGCGCCGGCTTCACGGCGCTGCTGGCGCGGGAATACGGCACGGCCGGCAAAATCCTGCAGGCGATGGGGGTGCAACCCGAATGAAGCGTTGGCTGCTGGCCTGCCTGCTGCTCTCGTCCCCCGCGCTGGCCTGGCCGGATCGGCCGATCACCCTAATCAATCCCTACGCCACCGGGAGCCAGGCCGATGCGGTCAGCCGCGCCTTGGCCGAGGGCATGGCAGCCGATCTCGGCCAGCCTGTCGTGCTGGTGAACCGAGAGGGCGGGTCGGGCGTGGTCGGGTTGCGCGTCCTCGCGGCCAGCGCACCGGATGGCTACACCTTGGCGTTCTCCGCGCTGGTGCCGCTGACCATCCAGCCGCATCTGGTGAAGGATACTGGCCTGGGGCCGGAGGCGATCGCGCCGATCTGCAACGTGACCGAGAATATCCTGGGCGTCGCCGTCCGCGCCGACAGCCCCTGGCGATCGCTGAACGACCTGGTCGCCGAAGCAAAGCGCCGGCCGGTCAGCTACGGCTCGCCCGGCCCGAATTCAGCGCCTGCCATCGGCATCGCCCGCATCGCCAGGGCGATGGGCGGCGAATATGTGCATGTGCCCTATCGCGCCGATGCCCAGGCGTTGCTGGAAGTAAGGGCGGGCCGGCTGGATGCCGGGGCGGTCGTCGTCGCCTCCGCCGCGCCCATGGTCCGGAATGGCGAGATGCGCCTGATCGGCACCTTCTCCCTCCGCCGCCACCCGGATTTCCCCGATGTTCCGACCGCGCGCGAGCAGGGGATCGAGGCGGTGGAACTCTCCGCGGGAGGTCTCTACGCGCCGCGCGGGACGCCGGCGCCGCTTCTCGCCCGGCTGGAAGCCGCCTGTGCCGCCGGGATGCGGACCGAGGCCTTCAAGACCATGGCGATACGCTGGGCAGTGCTGCCGGAATATCTGGGCCAGGCGGATTTTGCGGCGCGGCTGCGGGCGCATTACGATGACCACGCCGTGGTGCTGAAATCGCTCGGCGTGCAACCGGAATAGCAGGAGGCCCGCGCATGCCGCGCCGCATCGTCGATATCTCGGTCGCGTTGAAGCAGGGCATCAAGTCGGACCCGCCCTGGGCGCTGCCGCAGATCGATTATCACGACCACAAGATGACGGCGCCGCCCATCGCCGAGTATTTCGGCATCGGCCTGGATGCGCTGCCGGAGGGTAATTACGCGGCGCGTGAACAGGTCCGCATCAGCACCCATGCCGGCACCCATCTGGACAGCCCCTATCACTTCTTCCCCCGCCAGGATGAACGCCTGACGCCGGGCGGGCGGCCTGCCATGCGGATCGACGAGGTGCCGCTCGATTGGTGCTTCCAACCCGGCGTGAAGCTCGACTTCCGCGCCCTGCCGGATGGCTACACCGTGACGCCCGAGGATGTGGCGAAGGAACTCGCCCGCATCGGCCACACGCTCCAGCCGTTGGAGATCGTGCTGGTCAATACCCGCGCCGGCAGCCGCTATGGCGAGGATGACTACATCGATGCCGGCTGCGGCATGGGCAAGGCGGCGACGCTGTGGCTGTTGGAACGCGGGGTGCGGGTCGCGGGCACGGATGCCTGGTCCTGGGACGTGCCCTTCAGCGTGACGAAGCAGCGCCTTGCCGAGGGCGCCTCCCCCGACATCATCTGGGAGGGCCATCGGGCGGGGCGGGAGATTGGCTACTGCCACATCGAAAAACTCTCGAACCTGGAGAGCCTGCCGGCCGACGGTTTCATGGTGGCCTGCTTTCCGGTGAAGGTGCATCGCGGCTCGGCCGGCTGGACGCGAGCCGTCGCGATCTTCGAGGCATAGGCATCCCGATGCCCCGCTCAGCAATTATCCTCGGCGCCGGCATGGTCGGCGTCTCGGTGGGGCTGCATCTGCGCCAGCGGGGATACGATGTGCTTGTGCTGGACCGCCGCGACCCCGGTGAGGGAGCCTCCTTCGGCAATGGCGGGCTGATCCAGCGCGAGGCGGTCTTCCCCACCCCCTTCCCGCGCGAGTTGAAAGAACTGCTGCGCTTCGCCGGCAATGGCACGCGCGAAGTGCACTACCACCCGACGGCCCTGCCCGGCCTCGCCCTGCCGCTGCTGCGCTATTGGTGGAACTCCGCCCCCGCGCGCTACGAGGCTCTGTCGCTGGCGCATGCAGCGCTGGTCGTCACCTGCATCGAGGAACATCGCGCGTTGGCGCAAGCGGCCGGGCCGGCGGCGGATGCGCTGCTGCGCCCGCTCGGCTGGATGCGGCTCTTTGCTGATGCGGCGAGCTTCCGGCCGGCGCTGGCCAAGGCGGAGCGCGCCCGGGCGGAATATGGCGTCGGCTTCCGCGCACTGGACGCCGCGGGACTGGCGGCCGCCGAGCCGCATCTGCGGATCAGCCGGCCGCACGCGATCCACTGGACCGATCCGCTATCGGTCAGTGACCCGCACGCGCTGGTCATGGCCTATGCCGATCTGCTGGCGCGGGAGGGCGGGCGCTTCGCCCACGGCGATGCCATGACCCTGGCGCGTAGCGGTGCCGGCTGGCGGGTGACGACCGCGGCCGGGCCCGTGGAAGCGGCGGAGGTGGTCGTGGCGCTCGGCGCCCATGCGGCGGCGCTGACGCAGCGCTTCGGCTACGCCCCGCCGCTGTTCGGCAAGCGCGGCTATCACAAGCATTACGGGCTGACCGGCAATGCCGTGCTGCACCACCCGGTGATCGACGCGCCCGCCGGCTTCGCCCTGATGCCGATGCGGGCCGGGGTCCGACTGACCACGGGGATCGAATTCGCGGCGCTGGATGCGCCACCCACGCCGGTGCAACTGGCCCGCGCCGAACCGGTAGCGCGGGCCATGCTGCCGTTGGGCGAGGCGCGGGAGGCGCAGCCCTGGATGGGCGTGCGGCCCTGCCTGCCGGACATGCTGCCGGTGATCGGCCCGCTGCCCGGCATGCCCGGCGCCTGGGGCGCCTTTGGCCACGCGCACCAGGGCTTCACGCTCGGGCCCAGCACGGGGCGGCTGCTGGCGGAGATGATGGCCGGAGAGCAGCCCTTCGTGCCGGTGGAGCCCTATCGGGCCGGACGGTTCTGATACCAATGGCAGGCGGCACTGACTCGTGCCGAGCGCCCAGAGCGGGATGCTTTGAGGCGGCATCGCAGAAAAAAGCCAACACCAGCGGTCAACGGATTTGACCGCTGGTATGAGGCACCCGGCCGGGGTCAGCCCATCGAAATCGGCGTCAGATCCTGGATCCAGTGGCGCGCCTGCACGAAGCCTTTCACCTTCGGGCTCAGCGCGCGCGGGTTCAGGTCGTGCACGACAAACAGCCAGGTCGCGTCCTCCACCATCCGGGCGTGCAACTCCGCCAGCAGGGCATCCTGCTTTTCCTGGTCGAATTCAGACCGCACGGCGGCGGAGAGCCGGTCGAATTCCGCGACCCGCACATTGCCCCAGTTATTCCCAGCCGGCGGAATCTTGTCGCTCGCCAGCACGCTGAGGAAACCGAAATCCGGATCGACCCAGGACCAGGAATTATTGAGCCCGACAATGCCGGCCTGTTCCGGCACCTGGGCGCCCTGGCCGCGCCGCTGGGTCATGGTCGACCAGTCGATCACCTCGAAGGTCACTTCGATGCCGACCGCGCGCAGCATCTCCTGGATCGCCTCGTTCATGACCTGGGGCTGCATCTGGCCGGAGCCGGAGGGCGTGATGGTGACGCGGATGCGCAAGGGCTTGCCGGGGCCGTAGCCGGCCGCGGCAAGTAGCCGCTTCGCCTCCGCCGGGTCATAGCGGATCTGCCATTGCGGCTTGCCGAACCAGGGATGGTCGGGCGGCACGTGGCCCACTGCCGGCCCGCCGAAGCCCTGCAGCAGCCCAGCGATGCCCTCGCGGTCGATCGCCAGGTTCATGGCTTGGCGCACGCGGATATCATTGGTCGGCGCACCATCGACCCGGCTGAGGAACCAGGGCCAAGTATGCTGGTAGCTGTTGGTGACGATCCGCATGCCGGCCGCCTTCAGCCGGGCCTGCGCATCCGGTGGCGGGGCTTCGACAAAATCGACCTGACCGGAGAGCAGCGCGGCGACGCGGGTATTGGCATCCGGGATCGGCAGCAGCACCAGCCGGTCGGTCTTGGGAATCCGCGTCGGGTCCCAGTAATCGGTGTTCTTGACCAGTTCCAGCCGCTGGCGCGGCGTCAGCCGGTCGAACTTCCAGGGGCCGGTGCCGGACGGCGCGCGGCCGAAGGCTTCCCAGTTGCGCCCGACCTTTTCCCACTGCGCCGGCGAGGACATCATGATCCGGGCAAAATAATAGGGCACCATGCTGTCCGGCGACTTGGTGACGATCCGCACCGTGAAGTCGTCGATCTTCTCGAAACCGGAGAGCGCGTTCATCCGCCCGAAGGTCTGCGCGACCTGTCGCGGATCATACTGCGGCGCGCTTCGGTCCGTGAGTTTTTGCAGGTTCCAGATCAGCGCATCGGCATTGAAGGGGCTGCCGTCATGAAACCGCGCGGTGCGGATCAGCCGGAAGGTCCAGCGGCGACGATCGGCCGGATCCGCTTCCCACTCCTGCGCCAGGCCGGGGATCAGCCGGGTCGGCTTGTCGGCGCGGCTGAGGTCCCAGTTCACCAGCGTCTCGAACAGGGTGCAGCCGATGAAGCGCCAGCCCTCCCCGCCCTGGTCGGGCTGGCCGCCGAGTGCCGGGATATCGGACAGCGTCATGGCCACACGCAGCACGCTTTCCTGCTGCGCCCGGACGGGACCGGGCAGGCCGAGCGCGCCCGCCAGCGCCGCCAGGCTACGCCGGGCGAACCTCATGGCCGCACCACGAACGCCGAGGCCGGCTCAAGCCCGGCCGGCAGGTCGCGCGGCTGGCGGTCAAGGCCGGCGCGCATCGCCTCGGCGGCGATCACCATGCGCGCGACAAGCGCGTGATCCGCAGTCTCGATCCCGGCCCTGAGCAACAGGGCAAGGGCTTCGGCATCCTTGGGGCCAGGCATCATGGTTTCTCCTCACTCGGCGGGCAGGCGCCGCCAAAAACCGGTGGCTTCCTCGAAAGCGTGGGCGACGCGCAGCAGGGTCGGCTCGCCCAGATAGGGGGCGACGAGTTGCAGCGAGAGCGGCAGGCCAGCGGAATCGAAGCCGGCGCAGATGCTCGCCGCGGGATGGCCGGAGACGTTCAGCACGCAGGTGGCGCTGGCCATCATGAACTCACGGAAGCGCGCTTCGCCCTCAGACCAGCGGGGCACGCGGGTCATGGCGCAGGGCATCAGGACGGCGTTGCAGGACCGGATCGCGGCATCCGTCGTCGCGGCCATCTGGCGGCGCCAGCGTTGTGCCGTGACGTATTCGGCGCCGGTCACCGCGGCGGCGCCGAGAAACTTGTCCTGCAGGGCGCGGCCCATCAGCGGGAATTTCTCCCGCACATCGGCGCCGTGGATCGACAGCGCCTCGGCTGCCGAGATCGGCCGCATGCAGTCGCGATAGCTTTGCACGCTATCAGGCAGATCGATCTCGACCAGCCGCGCGCCGAGCGCACGGAATACCGCGACCGCGCCTTCGAAGGCGGCCATCACTTCCGGATCGGCCGCGAAATCACGCTCATGGAAGCGGCGCAGCACACCGATGGTAAGGCCGGCGACGCCCGCTTCGATCCCGGCGGCGTGATCGGGCACCGGCGCCGTCAGGCTGGTGGGGTCGAGCGGGTCATGGCCGGCGAGCACGTTCATCGCCAACGCCGCATCGCGCGCGCGCCGTGTCAGCGGACCGGCGACGTCGAGCGTATAGGCATTGGGCAGGATGCCAACGCGTGAGAGGCGTCCATAGGTCGGCTTCAGGCCATGCAGCCCATGCGCGGCGGCCGGCATGCGGACCGACCCGCCAGTATCAGACCCCAGGCCGAGTGCGCAGAAGCCAGCAGCAACTGCGACGCCGGTGCCGTTGCTCGACCCGGCCGTGTAGTAGTCGGGGTTCCAGGCATTCCGCGGCGCGGGCACCGGCAGATCATCCTGCAAATCGCCGAGGCCGGTGCCGTATTCCCAGGTATTGTGCTTGCCGATCAGGATGCCACCAGCCGCCTGGAGGCGCGCATGCAGCGTGGCATCGGTTGCCGGGACGTGGTCCCAACGGGCACGCGAGGCCACGGTCGTTCGCAGCCCTGCCGTGTCGTAATTATCCTTGAGCCCATAGGGGATGCCGTGCAGCGGCCCGCGCGGGCCGGAGGCCATGATCTCTGCCTCCGCAGCGCGGGCGGCAGCCATCGCCGGCTCGGCCAACACGGTGATATGGGCATGCAGCGCGGCGTCGCGCCGGGCGATGCGATCCAGCACGGCACGAACAAGTTCGACCGGCGAGAGCGAGCGGCGGGCAATCAGCGCCGCGGCTTCGGCGAGCCCAAGCCGGGCGGGATCGGTGGCAATCGCGGTATCGGGCATCAGCCTTGCCCGAAACTGGAGACAAAACGGCGCATAGCAAGCCTTTCCTGGCCTAGCTTGCCGTTGCTCAGCGATCTCCCGTTTTGCGCGGCATTCCTGGTGTGCCGTCGATGACCATCAGTCTTTCACGGATCAGGCGGCCGGCGCAAGAGCCGACTGACAGCGTTATTCCACCGTCACGCTCTTGGCCAAATTCCGCGGTTGGTCCACATCCGTCCCCTTCAGCACCGCGACGTAATAGGCCAGCAGCTGCACCGGAATGGTGTAGAGGATCGGCGTCGAGAAAGCGCCGACCTGCGGCAGCACGATCACCCGCTCAGCGAAAGCGCGCAGCGCTGGCGCGCCGGCGGCATCGGTGAAGGCCATGATCCGCCCGCCGCGCGCCGCCGCTTCCTGCAGGTTACTCGCCGTCTTCTCAAACAGTGGGCCGGAGGGGCAGAGGGCGATCACCGGCACCTGGCTGTCGATCAGCGCGATGGGCCCGTGTTTCATCTCGCCGGCCGCGTAGCCCTCGGCGTGGATATAGCTGATCTCCTTCAGCTTCAGCGCGCCCTCCAGGGCGATCGGGTAAAGGCTGCCGCGGCCCAGGAACAGCACATCCCGCGCCTGCGCCACATCCCGCGCCAGCGCCTGCAACTCGGCATCCTGCGCCAGGATCTCCGCAGCATGGCTCGGCACTTCGAGCAACGCTTCGGTCAGCTTATGTTCATCCTCGGCAGAGAGCGTCCCGCGCGCCCGGCCAAAGCCGATCGCGAGGCAGGCCAGGACCGCGAGCTGCGCCGTGAAGGCCTTGGTGGAAGCGACGCCGATCTCCGGCCCGGCCACGGTCAGGACGGCGGCATCAGAGCCCCGCGCCATCGAGCTTTCCGGGACATTGACCACGGCCAGCACGCTCTGCCCGCCCGCCTTCAGCAGGGCCAGCGCTGCCATGGTATCGGCGGTCTCGCCGGATTGGCTGACCAGGATCGCGCCACCGCCTGGGGCCAGAGGCGGGTCGCGGTAGCGGAATTCGGAGGCGACATCGGCATCGACCGGCAGCCGGGCCAGCTGCTCGATCCAGTAGCGCCCGACCTGTCCAGCCAGGAAGGCGCTGCCGCAGGCGGTGATGGTAAGGCGCGGCACCGTGGCCGGGTCGAAGGGCAGGCGCGGCAGGCGGACGGAAAGCGTCTTTGGATCGAGGTATTGCCGCAGCGTGTCGCCCAGCACCGCCGGATGCTCGTGCAGCTCCTTCTCCATGAAGTGGCGGTAGTTCCCCTTCCCTACCGCGGCGCCGGACACGGCGCTCAGCACGATGGCGCGCTCCACCGGTCGATGCGCAGCATCGAAGAAGGTGGCGCCGGTCTCATCCAACGCGGCCCAGTCACCTTCCTCCAGATAGGCCAGCCGACGGGTTAGCGGTGCCAGCGCCAGGGCGTCGGAGCCGACGAACATCTCCCCCTCGCCGAAGCCAATGGCCAGCGGCGCGCCCTGCCGGGCGGCGAGCAACAACTTCGGATGCCCGGCGAAGATCGCCGCCAGCGCGAAGGCGCCATGCACGCGCTTCAGTGCCGCCGCGAAGGCCTCCCGCGGTGGCAGGCCCTGGCGCAGGAAGTCATCGACCAGGCGGACGAAGGTCTCGGTGTCGGTCTCGGTCTCGAACACCGCGCCCTTGCCTTCCAACTCCGCGCGCAGTTCGGCATGATTCTCGATGATGCCGTTATGGACGACGGAGACACGATTCGTGCTGTGCGGATGGGCGTTACGCTCGGTTGGCGCGCCATGCGTTGCCCAGCGGGTATGGCCGATGCCGGTCGTCCCGGACAACGGCGACCGCTCCAGCACCGCGGCGAGGTTGGCGAGCTTGCCCTCCGCCCGCCGCCGCTCGATATGGCCATTCACCAGGGTGGCGATGCCGGCGCTGTCATAGCCGCGATATTCCAGGCGGCGCAGCGCTTCCAGCAGCAATGGCGCCGCCTCCGCCTTGCCCACCACGCCGACGATGCCACACATCAGTTCTTCTCCTTGGCCGCCGGCTTGCGCGCCGTCATGCCACGCCCCGGGCGTATCTCCTGCCGGCCGCGTGCGACCGCCAGGGCGTCGTCCGGCACGTCTTCGGTGATCACGCTACCGGCGGCGACCAGCGCACGGGCGCCGATCCTCACCGGCGCGACCAGCGCCGAATCGGTGCCGATAAAGGCGCCCTCGCCGATTTCCGTCCGGTGCTTGGCGTAGCCGTCATAGTTGCAGGTGATGGTCCCGGCACCGATATTCGCGCCCGCCCCCACCGTCGCATCGCCCAGATAGGCGAGGTGATTGGCCTTGGCCCCGGCACCCAGCCGCGTCGCCTTCAGCTCGACGAAATTGCCGACATGCGCGCCGGCCTCGATCTCACTGCCCGGGCGCAGCCGGGCGAAGGGGCCGATGATCGCACCGCTGGCCACCCGGCAGCCTTCCAGATGGCTGAAGGCCCGGATTTCGACATTGTCGTCGATCGTCACGCCGGGGCCGAAGACCACATTCGGGCCGATCGTCACATCCTGGCCAAGCCGGGTGTCATAGGCGAGGAAGACGGTCTCCGGCGCCTGCAGCGTCGCCCCGCCTTCCATCGCCGCAGCGCGCAGCCGCGCCTGCATCGCGGCCTCCAGCACCGCCAGCTCGGCCCGGTTATTCGCTCCGGCCAGCTCCGCCTCGGCCGCTTCCTCGGCGAAGACCGCCCGGCCCTCGGCATCGGCCGCGGCGACGATGTCGGTCAGGTAGTATTCGCCCTTGGCATTGGCGTTGCCCAGCGCATCCACCCAGCGGAACAGATCACCGGCCGGAGCGCAGACAACGCCAGCATTGCACAGGCCGATGGCGCGCTCGGCCGCGTTCGCATCAGCCCATTCGACGATCCGCCGCACCCGGCCATCGGCCTCGGCGATCACGCGGCCGTAGCGGCCTGGATCGGTCGGGCGCATCGCCAGCAGCGCAAGCCCGGCGCCTGCCTGCCGCCGCGCCAGCAACCGCGCGATGGTCGCTTCGCCGATCAGCGGATTATCCGCATAGAGCACCGCGACATCGCCGGCGAAATCGCGCAGCAGCGGCGCGGCCATGCGGGCGGCATGCCCGGTGCCCAGCCGTTCCGCCTGCACCACCGTCGCATGCGGCGCGACCGCGCCTTCCAGCACCGCCATATCAGGCCCGACGACGACGACAATGCGCTCGAACACCCCTTCGCAGGTGGCGAGGAGGTGATTGATCATCGGCCGTCCGGCCAAGGGATGCATCGCCTTGGGCAAGCGACTGCGCATACGGGTCCCAAGACCAGCAGCGAGAATAATTGCGGCAGCGGGCATACGGACTCCCTGACGGCACGCGGCGTCTGGCGCCTTGTGGCCAAGGGCCGGCAAGGACGCAAGCGCCCGCGGCCTTGCCGAGGCCCCTGCCGCGCATTAGGGCTTCTGGTATGGCTCCGCCCGCTCCTCCGCTCGCCGTGTTCGATCTGGACGGCACTCTGGTCGATAGCGCGCCCGACCTGCACGCCGCGCTCGACCGGTTAATGGCGGCCGAAGGGCGCCCCGGCTTCGCCCGCGCCGAAGTCACGGCGATGATCGGCGACGGCGTACGCGTGCTGGTGGAACGCGCCAGCGCCGCCCGGGCCCTGCCCTTCACCGAAGCCCGGCTTGTCGCCTTCAGCACCGATTACACCGCGCGCGCGGCAGAGGCGACGCGGCTTTTCCCCGGTATTGCCGCGACGCTGGCCGCGCTGGAGGCTGCGGGGTGGCGGCTGGCCATCTGCACCAATAAGCCGGTCGCGGCGACGGAGACGCTGCTCGCCGTGCTGGGGCTGAAGGGGCGCTTTGCCGCAGTCGGCGGCGGCGACAGCTTCCCCATGCGCAAGCCGGACCCCGGACATCTGCTGGCCACCATCGCCGCTGCCGGCGGCGCGCCGCAACGGGCCGCGATGATCGGCGATCATCGGAATGATGTGGAGGCCGCGCTGGGTGCCGGGCTGCCCTGCATCTTCGCCGCCTGGGGCTATGGCGCGCCCGCGATGGCCGCCGGTGCCGCTGGCATCGCCGCCAGCCCAGAGGCACTGCCTGGGATGCTGGCCCTGCTAGTTCGCTGAAGGATCCGGCTCGACGCCCAAAAGATGGATGCGGACGGTGCCGAACCAGCGGCTCGGCAGGTCGATCCGCACCGGCAGTACCGGGCCGCCGGGCGAAAGCCTGGCCAGCCAGGCAGTGGCGCGCTGCGGCGTCTTCGCCTCGTTCGCGTCCTGATCGCTAAGGCGGCCGGCCAAGACCCGCACCTCGACCGTGCAGCGCAAGGCTTCGCCGGCGAAGCCGCCGCTTTCGGCCAAGCGTTCGCGTCCCTCGGTCACGGCGTGGTAATCGGCGCGGCGGCGGCCGTCGAAGACCGGCACCACGCCGTCGCAGCGGCCGCTCTCGGCGGCAGCACGGCCCAGCAGCACGATCGCCGACAGGCCATCGATGGTGCCCCGCCGCAGCGTTGGAGGTACCGCCTCACGCTCCGCATCGTTCGGTGGCACCAGCAGGCTCACCACGGGCTCCTCAGGGGTCGGCCAATCCATCGCCACCTGCCTTGGGGCGCCGCGCCAGATGCCTTCCGCCCGGTACCGCAGCGGCCGGGGCGCGCTGCCCCGCCAGGTCCCTTCGATACTGGTCATCTGCCGACTATCGCCAAGAACGGCGGCCAAGCCGGTCGCCCGGACCTCCGTCCGCAGCCGGTAATGGGCCGCAGCGAGATCGAGATGCGCGAGCACGGTCATCACGGCCAGACCGGCGGCGCGGACCTCATAGCGGGCGCGCAGTGGCTCCGCCGATGCCGGGCTGGCGAGGGTGCATAGCAGCAGCAGTCCGGCGAGGAGCGGACGGGCGTGACCCAACATGGTGCGATGCAGCATCGATGGATACTGGCCCTGGCCGCCGCTTGCCGCAAGCATCGGGCCAGGGTTGACACCCCAAGCCGCGCTCTTCTATCTCCCCCCCCTCACCGGGCGCGTAGCTCAGCGGTAGAGCATTCGCTTCACACGCGAAGGGTCACAGGTTCAATCCCTGTCGCGCCCACCAAGCCCCGCCCACCTGACATTGCCATGGCACAGCGATAGCCTGCCGGCTGTATGGCGATACGCCATGTCGCGTCGCCTCCCGCGAGGAAATCTTTCGTGCCGCCGTGGAACCTGGCCGTACTGCGCCTTCGTGCCCGACGCTTCGGGCGGGCCATGCTCGGCCTGGCGACGCCGCCCCATCTGCTCGACATTTCGGGGCGCATCGATAATCCCGGCGCGATAAACAGCTTCGCCGTGCTGCCGCCCGGGCTTGCGGCCGGCGCACCCCTGGTCGTGCTGCTGCATGGCTGCACCCAGAACGCGGCCCTGATCGCCAACGGCACCGGCTGGGGCGCGCTCGCCGAAACCGCCGGCTTTGCCCTTTTGCTGCCGCAGCAGACCGAGGCGAAGAATCCACGCCGCTGCTTCAACTGGTTCCTGCCCACCGAAACCGCCCGCGGCCAGGGCGAGGCGGCGAGCATCATGGCCGGCGTGGCGGCCCTGATCGCAAACCATAGGCTCGACCCGGCCCGGGTCTATGTCACCGGGCTTTCAGCCGGCGGGGCCATGACCAGCCAACTCCTCGCCGCCTATCCCGAGGTCTTCGCCGCCGGCGCCATTCTCGCCGGGCTGCCAGCCGGCGCCGCCGGGGACGTGGCGGGGGCGCTGACGGCGATGCAGACCGGCGCGCCGCGCCCGGATGAGAGCTGGGCCGCGGCGGTGCGCGCCGCCTCCCCCCATGCCGGCCCATGGCCGCGCGTCAGCATCTGGCACGGGACGCACGACCCGGTGGTAAACCCCTTGGCCGCCGACGGAATCGTCGCGCAATGGCGGCTGCTGCACGGGCTGCCGGAAACCCCCTCATTGCTACCCGGCGCCACCCCGGCGCATCGCCTGGAGGTATGGCGCGACGCTGCCGGCAACACGGTGCTGGAGCGCAATACCGTGGCCGGTCTGGCGCATGGCGTCCCGCTCGGCGGACGGACCGGCCGGCCGGGGCCGCATTTCCTGCCCGTGGGGATCGATTCCACCCGCCGGATCGCGCGCTTCTTCGGCGTGATCGATTAAGGGTCTTGCAGGCCCACCGCCACGCTCAGCCCGCTATGCGACGCGTCAGGGGCTGACCCGCGAAGAAGGCCTCCAACGTCTCCAGCAGCGCGCGCTGCTGCGCCCGCTGCGCGCTGATGGTGTGCGCCGCCATGTGCGGCGTCAGCACCACATTCGGCATTTCCCGAAGCGCGGCCGGCACCTCCGGCTCGGCCACGAAGACATCAAGCCCGGCGCCGGCGATCTCCTGGGCCTGCAGCGCGGCGATCAGCGCTGGCTCATCAATCACGCTGCCGCGGGCGATGTTCACCACGACGCCGCGCGGACCCAGCGCGCGCAGCACATGCGCATCCACCGCGCCGCGATTGGCCGGCCCTGCCCGTACGCAGACCGCGAGCACATCGGCCCATTCGGCCAGGGCGCCCAGGCTCTCGAAGTAGGCATGCGCACAGCCGGGCCGGGGCCGGCGATTATGATAGCCGATCACCATCTCACAGGCCGCGGCGCGTTGCGCCAGTCGCTCCCCGATCGCGCCGAGCCCGTAAATGCCCAGCTTGGCGCCGGAAAGCCCGCCGACCAGGGGCATTCGCTCCAGCCGCTGATCCGCCCATTTTCCGGCCCGCACAAAGGCATCGCCCACCAGGATCTGGCGATGCGTGGCGAGGATGAGGCCGAGCGCGAATTCGGCAACGCTCGTCGCATTGGCATCACCTGCATGCGTCACCGCGATGCCCCGCCCGGCGCAATAGGCGGCGTCCACCCCCTCATGCCCGGTGCCGTAACAATGCAGCAGGCCCAGCGCCGGCAAAGCGCCGAGCATGCCGGCATCGTTGCGGAGCCCGCCCAGCGTCACCACCGCCCGCACATCCCGCGCCTCAGCGGGGATCGCCGCAGCCTCCCAGGCCGCCGGCGGACCGTGCAGCGTGTAGCGCTCCTCGAGCACCGCGCGCAGCCGCCGCCCGACCGGAAAGGCGACCAGCAGACCGGGGCGGCTCATTTGCCGTCCGAGGGGCCGAGCGTGATGCCCGGCGGCGGCAGCGCGGTGCCGCGCACGATTTGCTTATCAAGGATCGGTCGCGGCGGCGCATCGCCGCACCCCGCGCCCGCCAGCATGACCCCGAGGCTGAGCAGCCCGATCCGCATCGCCTAATCCCCTTATGCGCCGCCACGTCCCTATGCCCCGCCGCGCCGCCCCTCGCCAGCCCGGCCGGGCTGGGATAGGGAGAGCCGCCTTGCGGGGAGGGGATGATGGCGGCTTTGGTGGAACCGGTGATCGGCCTCATCGGAGGCTCCGGCCTATATGACATCGACGGGCTGGAGCAGCGGGCCTGGCAGGAGGTCTCGACGCCCTGGGGCGCGCCCTCGGACGCGCTGCTGACGGGGCGGCTGTCGGGGGTGCGCTGCGTTTTCCTGCCGCGCCACGGACGCGGCCATCCCAAGCCCCCCTCGGAGCTGAACTACCGGGCGAATATCGCGGCGCTGAAACTGCTGGGTGTGACGGAGATCCTCTCCCTCTCGGCGGTGGGTTCGCTGCGTGAGGAATTGGCTCCCGGCCATTTTGTGATCGTCGATCAGTTCATTGACCGCACCTTTGCGCGCGAAAAGAGCTTCTTCGGTTCAGGCTGCGTCGCCCATGTCTCGGTGGCCGACCCGGTCTGCCCGCGCCTAGGCGATGTCCTGCAACGATCGGCCAACGCGCTTGGCCTGCCGGTCAACCGGGGCGGCACCTACCTGGTCATGGAAGGGCCGCAGTTCAGCACTCGGGCGGAGAGCCTGCTCTACCGGCAATGGGGCTGCGACGTGATCGGCATGACCAACATGCCGGAGGCGAAACTCGCCCGTGAGGCGGAGATGTGTTACGCAACCGTTGCGATGGTCACCGACTATGATTGCTGGCGAGCCGGGCATGATGCGGTCACCGTCGAGCAGGTGGTGCGGGTGCTGAACAGCAATGCTGAAAAGGCGCGGGCGCTGGTGAAAGCGGTGGTGCCGGTGCTCGGTGCGCCGCGGGGCCCCTGCCCGGCGGGCTGCGACCGGGCGCTGGACAACGCCATCATCACCGCCCCCGAAGCGCGCGACCCGGCCTTCCTCCGCCAGTTGCAGACGGTGGCGGGGCGGGTGCTGGGATAGTCGGCCGTCCGGCCCTATCGTTGTCCCATGCAGACCGAATTCACCGCCGCCCAGCTGCGCGATCCGGACATCGCCGAAAGCAACGGCATCCTCCGCACCTGCGTCCATTGCGGCTTCTGCACGGCGACCTGCCCAACCTTCCAGTTGCTGGGCGACGAGCTGGATAGCCCGCGCGGGCGCATCTACCTGATCAAGGACATGCTGGAGAGCGGCCGGCCCGCCACCGAGGAGGTGGTGCGCCATGTCGATCGCTGCCTCTCCTGCCTGTCCTGCATGACGACCTGCCCTTCGGGCGTGAATTACATGCACCTGGTCGATCACGCCCGGAGCTATATCGAGGATACCTACACCCGGCCGGCGCCCGAACGCGCACTGCGCTGGCTGCTGACCCGGATCCTGCCGCATCCCACGCGCTTCCGCCTGGCGCTGGCCGGCGCCGCGCTGGCGCGCCCCTTCGCCGGGCTGATCCCCGGCGAGGGGCTACTCAGCCAGCGCCTCCGCGCCATGCTGCGCCTGGCGCCGCGCGACCTGCCGCCGCCCGGGCGGCTGGAATTGCCCCAGGTGCACAAGGCGCAGGGCACCCGCCGCGGCCGCGTGGCGCTGCTGACGGGCTGTGCCCAGCAGGTGCTTTCACCGTCGATCAATGAGGCGACGATCCGCCTGCTGACACGCATGGGGATCGAAGTGGTGA
Organism: uncultured Paracraurococcus sp.; assembly: GCA_903896535.1. GTDB lineage: Bacteria > Pseudomonadota > Alphaproteobacteria > Acetobacterales > Acetobacteraceae > CAITYE01. The sequence continues at coordinate 1,215 of CAITYE010000146.1, read as the reverse complement.
TCACCCGCGCCCAGGGCTGCTGCGGCGCGCTGGCGCATCACATGGGCCAGCACGACCCGGCCATGGCCATGGCGCGCGCCAATATCGCCGCTTGGGGCGCCGAGATGGACGGTGCCGGGCTGGACGCAATCGTGATCAATGCGTCCGGCTGCGGCACCACGGTCAAGGATTACGGCTTCATGTTCCGCAACGAGCCAGGCGACTGGCCGGCCCAGGCGGCGCGCGTCGCTGGCCTCGCCCGCGATATAACGGAAGTGCTGGAGAGCTTCGGCTATGCGCCGAGCGCGGCCCCGCCGGGCCTGACGGTCGCCTACCACAGCGCCTGTTCGCTACAGCACGGCCAGAAGATCACGACGCTGCCGAAGACCCTGCTGTCCCGTGCCGGCTTCACGGTGCGCGAGCCAGTCGAGGGGCATCTCTGCTGCGGATCGGCCGGCACCTACAACATCCTGCAACCGGAGATCGCCGGGCAACTGCGGGTGCGCAAGCTCGGCCACCTCAACCGCACCGGCGCGGATCTGATCGCTGCGGGCAATATCGGCTGCCTGACACAGCTGGCCGGCGATGCGCTGCCGGTCGCCCATACGGTGGAGTTGCTGGACTGGATGGCGGGCGGGCCGAAGCCAGCGACGCTGCCGTGATCCACCGGCGTTGGGAGAAGGTGCTGGTGCCGCTGGTGCTGACCTTCTTCATGACCTTTTTCCTCTCGATCTTCCTCACGCTGAACAGCGTCGGGCTGATTGAAGGCTTCGTGCGGCTCTGGCTTTCCAACTGGATGCTGGCCTGGAGCTTCGCCTTTCCGGTGGCGATCTTTGCCCTGCCGGTGGCGAGGGCACTGGTTGCGCGGCTGATCGGGTGAAGGACGGCGCGGAAGCCGCGCTACCCGAAGCGATAGCTGAGGAAGCCGCCGCCGAAGAGTTGATGGCGGCTGCCCCCCTGGCTCGCGGCATCGTCGCCCAGGCCGGCCTGCGCCTGGGGCGCCAATAACCTCGGGACTTGCGGGCCGCCGCGCGCCGCCCAACGCTGGGACCAGATGCACCGCCAGCTCCTGCTCCTCCTCCCACTGCTGTTGGCCGGCCCGGCCGCCCTGGGCGCCGACCCGCCGCCCGCCGCGTCGGGCCGCTCCGCCCAGCGCGCGACGGAACTCGAACAGGCCTTCGCCGCCCTGCACGCCGCCCCAGATGAGATGGCGGGCGCGCTGATCGAGGCCCGCAT
>CAITYE010000145.1 GCA_903896535.1 uncultured Paracraurococcus sp. | reverse complement strand
GGCCACATCCGGGTCCGCCTTCAGGCTGGCGGCGACCTCCGCCTGCAAGCCCGCCATGCGGGCGAAGGAGGCATCCTCCGGCCCCTCCAGCACGGCCATGATCAGCCCGGTATCCTGCACCGGCAGGAAGCCCTTGGGCATGGTCAGGTACAGCCAGACCGTGCCGGCCAGGGTCAGCGCCGCCAGCACCAGCATCGCCCCCTGGTAGCGCAGTGAGACAGCCAGGCTGCGGGCATAGCCGTCCCGGACCGCGTCCAGCATGCGCTCCGTCGCACGGGAGATCGGGCCCGGCCGCGCCGCCTCGCGCGGGCGCAGCAGCGTCGCGCACATCATCGGCGTCAGCGTCAGCGACACGAACATGGAAACCAGCACAGCAGCCGTCAGCGTCAGGGCGAATTCGCTGAATAGCCGCCCGACCACGCCGGGCATGAACAGCAGCGGGATGAAGACCGCGACCAGCGAGACGGTCAGCGAGACCACCGTGAAGCCGATCTGCGCCGCGCCCTCACGGGCCGCCTCCAGCGGGGTTTTTCCGTCCTCGATCAGCCGGACGATGTTCTCGATCATCACGATCGCGTCGTCGACGACGAAGCCGGTGGCGATGGTCAGCGCCATCAGCGACAGGTTATCGAGCGAAAAGCCCGCCAGCGCCATGACCCCGAAGGTGCCGAGGATGGACAGCGGCAGCGCCGCGGCGGGGATGAGGGTGGCGCGCGCGCTGCGCAGGAAGACGAAGATCACCCCGACGACGAGGCCCGTGGCCAGCGCCAGGCTGAACTGCACGTCATGCACGCTGGCGCGGATGGTGATGGTCCGGTCGGCGACGATCCGCAGCGCCGCGCCTTCGGGCAAAGCGCGTTCCAGCGCCGGCAACTGCTCCTTCAGCGCCGCCACCGTATCCACAATATTGGCGCCCGGCTGGCGTTGCACATCCAGCAGCACCGCCGGCTGGCCATCCACCCAGGCGCCGACCAGGGCATTTTCCAGGTCCTGCACCGCCTCGCCCACATCGCGCAGCCGCACCGGTGCGCCATTGCGCCAGGCGATGATCAGCCCGGCGAAATCCTCCGGCCGGGTGATCTGGTCATTGGCCATGACGGTGCTGGCCTGCACCGGCCCGTCCACGCTGCCCTTCGGCGTGTTCACATTGCCGGCCTGGATGGCGGTGCGGACATCTTCCAGGGAAAGCCCGAAGCTGGCGAGCCGCCGCGGGTCGGCCTGCACCCGCACCGCCGGGCGCATGCCGCCCTGCACCACCACGCGGCCAACGCCGCTGACCTGCGCCAGCCTTGGCGCCAGCAGCGTATCGGCGGCATCGGCCAGCCGCCATTGCGGCAGGACCGCGCTGGTCAGCGCCAGCGTCAGGATCGGCGGGTCGGCCGGGTTCACCTTCGCATAGGTCGGCGGATAGGGCAGGTTCTGCGGCAGCGTGCCGCGCGCGGCGTTGATCGCCGCCTGCACATCCTGCGCGGCATCGTCGATATCCCGCCCCAGGGTGAATTGCAGGGTGATGCGCGAGACGCCGGGCCCGCTGGTCGAGACCAGGTCGGTGATCCCCGCGATCTGCGCCAATTGCCGCTCCAACGAGGCGGTAATCAGCAGTGCCACCGTCTCCGGCGCCGCGCCGGGCAGGGTCGTCGTCACCTCGATGGTCGGGAAATCCACCTCCGGCAGCGCCGAGACGGGCAGGCGGAGATAGCCGAGCAGCCCGGCCAGCAGCACCGCCAACGCCAGCAGGCTGGTGGCGATGGGCCGGTCGATGAAGGGGCCGGAGAGGTTGAGCCGCCCAAGCGCGGCCGGGGCCGGGGGCGGCGCCTCGCTCACGGCCGTGCCTCGGCCGCTTCCCGCGGGCGGCGAGCGGGGCCGGCTGGGGCGGGGGTGCCGGCGGCGGGGTCGCTGACCACCACCGCCTGCCCCGGCGCCAGCCGCAGCGCGCCGGAAGTGACCACGCGATCGCCAGGCGCCAGGCCCTGGCGGATCTCGGCCAAAGCCGGCGTCAATTGTCCCAGTTGCAACGGCCGCTGTTCCACCGTGCGATCGGGCTTAAGGAGGAAGGCATAGGGCCCGTCCGGCCCGCGCTGCACGGCGACCAGCGGGATGGTGGTGACGCCGGACAGGCGCTGCACCTCGATCCGCACATTGACGAAGGCACCCGGCCAGAGCCGCAGATCGGCATTGGCGAAGCTCGCCTTCAGCTTCAGCGTGCCGGTCTGCGGATCGACGGCGTTATCCAGCGTCAGCAGCTCCCCCGACGGCACGGCGGGCATGCCTGGGCCGGGCACGACCTGCACCTGCACCGGGCCGCGCGCCATCGCATCCTGCACCCGCGCCAGCTCCTGTTGCGGCAGGGTGAAGACCACGGCGATGGGCTGGAGCTGCGAGAGCGTCACGATCCCCGCGGCATCGCCGGCGCGGACGAAATTCCCCTGGTCCACTTGCCGGAGGCCGACCCGGCCATCGATCGGCGCGCGAATGGTGGTGAAGGAGAGCTGCGTGCGCGCCGCATCGATCAGCGCCTGATCGGCGGCGAGTTGCGCTTCCTGCTGCGCCACCTGGGCGCGCTGCGTGTCCTGCTGCTGCTTGGAGACACCATCGCTGCGCGCCAGCGTTTGGTAGCGTTGCAGGTCGAGCCGCGCATTCGCCAGCAGCGCCTCATCCTGCGCCTTCTTGGCCAGGGCTTGATCCAGGCTCGCCTGATAGGCGCGGGGGTCGATACGGGCCAGCAGATCGCCGCGCTTGACCATCTGCCCCTCGCGGAAGGCGACCTCCGTCAACTGGCCTTCCACCTGGGCGCGAATGGTCACGGTGTTGAAAGCCTGCACCGTGCCGATCGCATCCAGCAGGATCGGCAAATCCTGTCGTTCGGCGGCGGCGACCGTCACCGGCACCGGCCCGCCGAAGCCTGGGCCGCGCCGCCCGCCCGGGGGCCGTGCGGCTTCGGTCTCGGTCGCCGGCGCCGCGCCCAGCCAGGGCCGCGCCCAGGCCGGGGCGCGGTCGCGCCAATCGGCGCGCCAATGCCAGGCGGCGGCACCGGCGCCGAGCAGGAGAAGCAGCAGGATCAGGCGACGCATGATGCCCCCATAGATGGGCGCGACAGCGCACCGAAGACAGGGCGGGGGGCGATATTCGACCCCTCCCACCCCCCGCCCAGCGCCTTGAACAGTCCGACGGCGGCCTGCAGCCGGGCGAGGCGGACGCGGGTGAGGGCATCGCGCGCGTTGAACAGCGCCTGCTGGGTGATCAGCAAGGTGACGAGGTCGATGGTCCCGGCGCGCAGCTGCGCCTCCGCAATGGCATAGGCGCGTTCGGCCTGCGCCACGGCGATGGCCTGGAGCTTTTCCTGTTCCGTCGTCTGGCGCAGCGCGACCAGGGCGTTTTCGGTATCGACCAGGGCGTTGATGATGGCGGCGCGGTAATTCGCCAGCAGCTCCTGCGCCTTCGCTTCGTTCATCTGCAACTGGCCCAGCAGTTGCCCACCGCGGAAGATCGGCTGGGTCAGGCCGGCGGCCAAGTTGAAGATCGCGCTGGTCGGCTGGGTCAGCGTCTCCAGCGCCAGGGAAGCGACGCCGCCGGAGCCGGTCAGCTGGATGCTCGGCAGCATGGCGGCGCGGGCATAGACGATATTGGCATTGGCGGCAGCGAGCTGCGCTTCGGCGGCCAGCACATCCGGCCGGCGGGCCAGCACGTCTGAGGGCAGGCCGGGGCGGGGGCTGGGCACGGCCAGCTTTTCGAAGACGCCGCCACGCAGCACGATCGTCTCCGGCGGCCGGCCGAGCAGCGTCGCCAGCGCGTTGCGGTTGGTCTCGAACGCCTGTTGCAGCGGCGGGATGGCGGCTTCCTGCTGCGCGACCACGGTCGCCTGCTGGGCGACATCGAGCCCGGTTGCGGTGCCGACCGTGTAGCGGTCCTGCACGATCTTCAGCGTGTTGCGCGCCAGGGCGAGGTTCTGGTTCTGGATCGCCAGCTGATCCTGCGCCGCGAGCATGGCGAAATAGGTCTCGGCCACCGCCGCCTGGGTGGTGATGGTGACGGTGCCGAGCGTGAAGCGGGCGGCGAAGGCGCCCTGTTCGGCGGCTTCCAGCTGGGCCCGGTTCTTGCCCCAGAAATCCAGCTCATAGCTCGCCGCCAGCGTGATGCGGTTGGAGGCGGTGACGCGCACCCGCCGCGTCGTCGCGCCGGTCAGGCTGGCGACGTTCACGGCCCCGGTCTGCCCGCGCAGCCCCTGGGCGTTGAGGTCCACCACCGGCAAAAGCGGCGCGCCGGAGACGCGGACCTGCGCATCGGCTTCCCGCACCCGGGCGATGGCGGCCTGGATATCGGTGCTGCCCTGCATCGCCTCGGCCACCAGGGCATCGAGTTCCGGCGCGCCGAAGCCGCGCCACCAGGCGGGGTCCGGCCAGGTCGGCTCGCCGGGGGTGGCGGCGGTCAGCCGGGCGGGCAAAGCGAGGCCGGAGCTCGGCGCGGCCGGCGTCAGCGCCGCACAGCCCGCCAGGCCAAGGGCGAGCGCCAGAAGGAAACCGGATCGCATCACCAGGAGGGATGCGGAGAAGTGGCGGCGCTGTCCAGTGACGAAGTGCAAGGGGCGGGGCGGGGGGACAGGTCCGGTTATGCCCCGCCGGCCTGCCGCCGGGCGCGGACCCAGCCATGCGCCATCCCCGCCAGGGCGCCGAGCGCCGCCACCATCGGCCCGCGGCGGAGGATCGCCATGAACACCTCCTCCCCTGCCAGACCGCCATCGAGCATGCTCAAGCCGATCAGCCCGAAGACCAGCGCCACCGCGCTGCCTGCGGCGACGCCAAGGGCGAAGGCGAGCCCCAGATTGGCGGTGGTGAAGGGGCCACCGCCCAGGATGCGGCGGGCGGTCCAGCCGGCCGCGATCACCGCTAAAAGCATCCAGATCATGCGTTATCCGTCCCTGCCGGTGGCCCCGGCGATGTAACCCGGCCCCAAGACGGCGGCGCAAGCTGCGATGGCGGGATGGTGGACCGGCCGGCGGAGGCTACAGATCTGGCGAGGCGCCCGGAAGGTGCCTTCACGGAGCCTAATTTATAAATAAAAAGTAACGCGACGTCGGATATTTTTGTTGCTATTCAAGTCTTGTTCAAGAAAATGGAATGAGTTGCATGCGTCGCCTCGCCCATCTTCCCGCCACCCTGCCGCTCGTGCTCGCCCTGTCCGGCACGCCAGAGGCGAGGGCCACCTCCAGCCTCTGCGACGCGATCGTGGGCAACCTCGTCGGCAATTGCGGCTTCGAGACAACGGGCAGCTGGGATCAAGCGATCCCCATCGTCATCAACCAATACTTGGCGCATTCTGGTACCGGCTATGCCTCGACCGGGGCTCTGATTAATCCGCTTCTCTATACCCAGACGATTTCGGGATTGACCATTGGAGATAATTATAATTTTTCTGCTTGGATCAATAACATTTCCCTGAACCCCCAGATGACCGTGAGCATCGGCGCGATTGGCTTGCTTTCGGTCACCGCCCAATATGGCTGGACGGAATATACTGGCAGTTTCGTCGCGCTTGCGAGCTCCATGCAGCTGGCGATCAGCCAAACCTTCTCATCTGGCTCGGCCACCATCGACGACGTCGCCATCGTCGCGGCCAGCACCTCGGTCCCGGAACCCGCCAGCGCGGCGCTGCTCGGCCTCGGCCTCGCCGGCCTCGCTGGTCTGCGCCGCCGGCGCTGAGCGCTGGCCGCTCGCGCCAGGTTTCTTCTCGCCTGGAATCCGGCCCCGGGACGGCGGCGCAAGCTGCGATGGCTGGCCTGTCGGAGAATCTTACACATTGCGCCCAAGGCATCACAGCCCCGTGCGGATCATTTTGTTTCTAAAGAATAAAAGTCT
>CAITYE010000144.1 GCA_903896535.1 uncultured Paracraurococcus sp. | reverse complement strand
GCGCCGGAGACGCTGCGCGCCCTGGCCGGCAGCGGAAGCGTGCTGGATCTCCGCACGGGCGCCGATTTCGCGGCTTTCCTGGCGGCCGATGCCCGCCGGGTGACCGACGCGGTGCAGCGAATCGGCCGGGTGGAGTAGCCGGCGCAGCCCAGGACACCGGGGGCGTCCGCCCGGCGATTGAGGGCCAGAAAACAGACCAAGACCCGCGGGCTCATCGGTTGCCCGCAGATATCAGGCGTCCTCAGCCGCGGCGCGGGCGAGTTCGCGCAGCCGCGCCGCGCCAGCGGTCCCCTTCAGCGCGTCGCGCCAGGCGTTCTCGGCCACGCGCTGATGCAGCGTCACGGCTTCCTCGGCGGCGGTGATCATGGCGATGCCGTGGGAGATGAGCGGATTGGCATCGGCGGCGAAGGGGCTGACCACGACATGCGCTCGCTCCCGCCCACGCAGGACCACGAAATTGCCCGGCGGCTCGCCGCCGGCGATCAGGCCCAATTGCAGGCCGATCGGCACCTGTTCCATCAGCAGGGCCAGGTTCTCCACCTCGGCCTGCGCGGCGGAACGGGCGCGGGTGCGGGTACGCTCCGGCCCGGGCAGTCCGGCGGCGACGCCATCCTGCAACATGCGACGAATGGCGGCTTCCGAAAGAATCCCGATGATGTTCGGCCGGCGCTGCTGATAGAGCCGTCGGCGGGCCGCCAACAGGCCCAGCGCCTGTTCGGTGAGAGCCTGCCCCTGCACCCGGTCAGGCTGCCCGCTCACCGCCTCGGACCAGGCCTCGGCCACGGCGCCATCGAAGGCATCGGTTGCCACCTGAAAGCAGGTGGCGCCGCCCAGCAACAGGATCTGATCGGCCTCTTCCTCGATCTGGCGCGTACGCTCGAGGAAGGCGAGGGGGCGGGAGAAATATTCGACTCCGATCCCAAGCAGCGAGAGTGGGGAGATCTTCAGCAACTCAGCGAGGCGGCGAATCGTATCAAGCTTTATGACTTCGCCCTTTTCGTAACGGTAGAGCGCGGCGCGGGACACACCCAGCCGGGCGGCGATCTCCTCAGCCCGCAATCCGGATTCCAGGCGATAGGCCCGCAACTGCTGGCCGACATCGGCAAAGCGCATTCAACCTCTCCCGGCTTCGTCCGCATCGGGGCGGACGAGAATCGGCGGGAAGCGCTTCACTCTGAGCCAAGATCGGCGGCGCGGGCGCAATGCCCACACCACGATGCTTTGCGGCGATTTTTGAGAGCGAAGCGATACCGCGCGATGACGTCTCAAATACTGCTGCGATTCCCAGGGGCGCGCAAGCCCGTAATCGGCTTACCGCGCCCTCCCGGACAATTTAATTTTCATTTTTCGCTCAGTCACTCAGGATCTGGCGCCACCTTGTGTGCTGCCATGGTCTCCAGCGCCCGGACCAGGCCCGAGTGATCGAGCCCGCCATGGCCGGCGGCGATGGCCGCGGCAAACAGCTGCTGCGTCGCCGCCGTGTTCGGCAAGGCGACGCCGAGTTCCTTGCCCGCCTGCAAGGCGAGGTTCAGGTCCTTCTGGTGCAGCACGATCCGGAAGCCGGGCGCGAAGGTGCGCTTGATCATGCGCTCCCCGTGCAGCTCCAGGATCCGTGAGGTGGCGAGGCCGCCGGTGATCGCCTGGCGCACCTTGGCCGGGTCGGCGCCGGCCTTGCTGGCAAAGAGCAGTGCCTCGGCCACCGCTTCGATGGTCAGGGCGACGATGATCTGGTTGGCGACCTTCGCCGTCTGCCCGGCGCCACTGCCGCCGACCAGGGTGATGTTTTTGCCCATGGCCTCGAACAGCGGCTTGGCGCGGGCGAAGTCTGCTTCCTCGCCACCCACCATGATGGTCAGGCTGGCCTGCTTGGCCCCGACCTCGCCGCCCGAGACGGGGGCATCGAGATAGGCGCAGCCGAGGGCCGTGATGCGCGCGGCGAAATCCTTGGTCGCGGTCGGGCTGATCGAGGACATGTCGATCACCAGCTTGCCCGGCGAAAGCCCGGCGGCGACGCCGGCCGGGCCGAACAGCACCGCCTCCACATCCGGGGTGTCGGGGACCATCAGGATGATGACGTCGGCGGCGCGGGCGACCGCGGTTGCATCCGCCAGCACGGTGAAGGCAGCGCGGCTGTCGGCCGAGAGCGAGGCCCGGTCCGGCACGCAGATCGCGTGTCCGGCGGCCTTGAGATGCCCGGCCATAGGCAGGCCCATGATGCCGAGGCCGATGAATCCGATTTGCATGCGCGTCTTCCCCTTGTTGCCTGTCTTACGCCTTGTAGGGCTGGAACCAGCCAAGCCCGGCTTCAGTATTGCCGGCCGGGCGGTATTCGCAGCCGATCCAGCCGGCGAAGCCCAACTCGTCGATCCGGCGGAAGACGAAGGGCCAGTTCACTTCGCCGGTGCCCGGCTCATTACGGCCGGGATTATCGGCCACCTGCATGTGCGCGATCAGCGGCAGGTGCTTCTCCACCCGCTTGACGATGTCGCCCTCGGTGATCTGGCAGTGATAGAGGTCGAATTGCAGCCCGATGCGGTCCGCCCCGATGCCACGGATGATCGCCGCGCCTTCCTCCGTCGTGTTGAGGAAATAGTTGGGGATGTCACGGTGGTTGATCGGCTCGATGATCGGCAGCACGCCGGCCTTGGCGCATTCCCGCGCCGCCCAGGCGAGATTGGCCGCATAGGTCGCCAGCAGCGTGTCGCGCGGCACGCCGGCGGGCGTGAGCCCGGCCATCACATGCAGCCGCGGGCAGCCGAGCGCGGCGGCGTAATCGAGCGCCCGCTTGATGCCCTCGCGGAACTCCGCCTGCCGGCCCGGCAGGGCCGCCATGCCGCGCTCCCCGGCCTCCCAATTCCCGGGCGGGCCGTTGAACAGCGCCTGGGTCAGCCCGTGATCCTGCAGCCGGGCGGCGAGGTCGGCGGCCGCATACTCATAGGGAAAGAGGAACTCCACCGCCTGGAAGCCGGCGGCGCGGGCGCGGGCGAAGCGATCGAGGAAGGGCACCTCATTGAACATGAGGGAGATATTGGCGGCGAAGCGCGGCATGGGGGTTCCCCTCGGCGGAGTGCTGAAGGAGTGTAGGGCAGGCGGGGCGGCGCCGAAATCGCCTCACTTGGGTGGCGCTGTTGGGCCGCCCGATCAGCGATCAAATCGCCATCAGCAACCGCGTTTTGCGCGTCTCCCGCACCGGCCGGCGGTCTGGGCGATTCCGCTCGGGCGGATCTTGCTCTAAGCCTTCGGGATGCGCGTTCCCATCCTGGCCCCCGGATCGGATCCCGGCCGCCTGTTCGGCCTGCTGGCTCTGATTGTCCTGGGTGGCGCCTGCCTGCTGGTGCTGCGACCGTTCATCTCCGCCCTGCTCTGGGCGGCGATCCTGGTCTATTCAACTTGGCCCGCTTATCGCGCGCTGCGGGAACGGCTGGGTCTCGGGGCCTCCGGCGCCGCGGCGGTGATGGTGGCCGCCGCTTTCCTGTTGCTCGTGCTGCCGCTCGTGCTGGCCACCCCGACCAGTCGGGAGGAGATCGAGACCCTGCGCCGCGGGGTGGAAGGGCTGCTGAGCCGGGGTCTGCCGAGCTTTGGCGACTGGCTCGGCCGGCTGCCCTGGATCGGGGCCTCGATCGCCAGATATGTCGAGGGTCTCGATTCCGGCCTTGGCGGGCTGCTTGCCAGCCTTCGCCCCTACGCCGGCAGCTTGGCGCAGGAAGGGCTTGCCCTGCTGCTGGCGGTGCTCTCGGGCCTTGCCCAGGTGGTGATCGCGATCCTGCTGGCCTTCTTCTTCTACCGCGACGGGCCGGCGATCGCTGGGCGGCTGGAGGCGGTGCTGCACCGCCTGGCCGGGGAGCGCGCGCACGACCTGCTGGCGTTGACCGGGGCGGTGACGCGGGGCGTCGTCTATGGCCTGTTGGGGACCGCGCTGGTGCAGGGCGTGCTGACGACCTTCGGGCTCTGGGTCTCCGGCGTGCCGCAGCCGCTGCTGCTTGGCGTCATCGCCGGGGTCATCTCCATCCTGCCGGTCGGCGCGCCGCTGGTCTGGATTCCGGCTTCGATCTGGCTGCTGGCGGAAGGGCGGACGGGCTGGGGGATTTTCCTCTTTCTCTATGGCGCCCTCGGCATCAGCAGCGTCGATAATTTCGTCCGCCCCTGGTTGATTTCGCGTGGTGCCGACCTGCCGTTGCTGCTGACCCTGCTGGGCGCCTTTGGCGGAGTCTTCGCTTTCGGCTTCCTTGGTCTGTTTCTTGGGCCGGTGCTGCTCGCGGTTGGGTACACTGTGCTCAGGCAATGGGTCGATACCGACCGCCCCGCGCCGGGCGCGCCGGATTGAGGACTTTCTCAACGGGCGGCGCTGGCCTATCACCCTGGGGTGACGGCTAGACCGACGATCCGCCCTGGCGGCCCGCCATGACCGCTTTCATCCTGGCCCGGCTGTTGCAGGCGGTCCCGGTGGTGCTGACGGTCGCGCTGATCAGCTTCCTGATGTTCACCTATGTCGGCGATCCGGTGGCGATCATGCTCGGCCAGGACTTTACCGAGCAGCAGCGCACCCAGCTGATCCACGAGCTTGGCCTCGACCAGCCGATCCTCATGCAGTTCGCCCGCTTCGTCGGCAACGCCCTGCGGGGGGAGTTCGGTCTTTCCTACCGCCTCTCCCGCCCGGTGGCGGAGCTGATCGCCGAACGCGCGCCGGCGACGTTGGAATTGGCCGGCTGTGCCGCGCTGTTCGCCCTGGCGCTCGGCCTGCCGATGGGGGTCTATACCGGGCTTTATCGGAACTCCTGGCTCAGCCGCGTCTTCCTGACCTTCTCCCTGATCGGCGTTTCGCTGCCGACCTTCCTGATCGGCATCCTGCTGATCCTGGTATTTTCCGTCTGGCTCGGCTGGCTGCCCTCCTTCGGGCGGGGCGATACCGTCCAGCTCGGCTGGTGGAGCACCGGGCTGCTGACCCTCTCCGGCCTCAAGGCGCTGGTGCTGCCATCGATCACGCTGGGGCTGTTCCAGCTGACGCTCATCATGCGGCTGGTGCGGGCGGAAATGCTGGAGGTGCTGCGGACCGACTACATCAAATTCGCCCGCGCCCGCGGCCTGACGGACCGGGCCATCAATTTCGGCCATGCGCTGAAGAACACGCTGGTGCCGGTCATCACCATCGCCGGGCTGCAACTGGGCGGCATCATCGCCTTCGCGATCGTGACGGAGACGGTGTTCCAATGGCCCGGCATGGGCCTGCTGTTCATCCAGAGCGTCGGCGTCGCCGATATCCCGGTGATGGCCGCCTATCTGCTGCTGATCGCCCTGGTCTTCGTGGCGATCAACCTGATCGTCGATCTGCTCTACTACGCCGTTGATCCGCGGCTGCGGATCGGTCGCGGAGGGCACTGAGATGCTGGCCCGGGCGCTCGACAGCGATATCTGGCATTCCTTCCGCGGCTCGCCCATCACCATGGTTTCGGCGGTGGTGGCGCTGATCTGCATTGCGGGCGCGATGCTCGCGCCCTGGCTGGCGCCGAGCGATCCCTTCGACCTCGCCAGCCTGTCGCTGGGCGATGCCTTCAAGCCGCCGCGCTGGTCCGATGGCGGCGATCCGGCCTTCCCGCTGGGCTCGGACGGGCAGGGGCGGGACGTGCTCTCGGCCATCATGTATGGCGGCCGCGTCTCACTGCTGGTCGGCTTCGCCGCCGTGCTACTCTCGACGTTGCTTGGCCTCGGCCTCGGGCTGCTCGCCGGCTATGTCGGCGGCGCGCTCGATGCCGTGCTGATGCGCATCGCCGATATCCAGCTCACCTTCCCGGGCTTCCTGATCGCGCTGCTGATCGATGGCGTGGTGCGCGCTGTGCTGCCGGCCGAGGTGCATGACCGCATCGCCCTGCTGGTGGTGATCTGTGCCATCGGCATCAGCGCCTGGCCGTCCATCGCGCGGACCGTGCGCGGCTCGACGCTGGTTGAGCGGAACAAGGAATACGTGCTGGCGGCGCGCATCATCGGCGTGCCGGCCTGGCGGATCATGCTCTCGCACGTGCTGCCGAACGTGCTGGGGCCGGTGCTGGTCATCGCCACGCTCAACCTCTCGGGCGCCATCCTGGCGGAGGCGACGCTCTCCTTCCTCGGCGTCGGCATGCCGCCGACCCAGCCCTCCCTCGGCACCCTGATCAGGATCGGCAACGACTTCCTGCTGAGCGGGGAGTGGTGGATTACCCTGTTTCCCGGGGCCGCCCTCGTCGCGCTCGTGCTCTCGGTCAACCTGCTGGGCGATTGGCTGCGCGACGCCCTGAACCCGAGGCTGCGCTGATGGCCGCCCCGCTGCTGGAGGTGCGCGACCTGCGGGTGGAATTCCCCAGCCGGCGCGGCACGCTCACCGCGCTCGACGGCATCTCCTTCGCGATCGCGCCGGGCGAGGTGCTGGGCATGGTCGGCGAATCCGGCGCCGGCAAATCGATGACCGGCGCCGCCGTGATCGGGCTGCTGGAGCCGCCCGGGCGCATCGCCGGCGGCGAGATCCGGCTGGCTGGCGAACGCATCGACAACCTGCCCTATGAACGGCTGCGGCGGCTGCGCGGCAAGCGGATCGGCGCCATTTTCCAGGACCCGCTGACCACGCTGAATCCCCTCTACAGCGTCGGCCGGCAGTTGAGCGAGACGATGCTCACCCATCTGCCGATCAGCCCGGCCGAGGCCCGGCGGCGCGCCATCGGCTGGCTGGAACAGGTCGGCATCCCGGCGGCGGCGCGGCGGATCGACAGCTACCCGCACGAATTCTCGGGCGGCATGCGCCAGCGCGTGGTGATCGCGCTGGCGCTGTGCGCCGAGCCGGACCTGGTCATCGCCGATGAACCGACCACCGCGCTTGATGTCTCGATCCAGGCGCAGGTGATCGCGCTGCTGAAGCGGCTGGCGCGCGAACAGGGCACGGCGATGCTGCTGATCACCCATGATATGGGCGTGATCGCTGAAACCGCCGACCGGGTCGCCGTGATGTATGCGGGCCGGATCGTCGAGATCGGCCCGGTGCGGGATGTGGTGAAGGCGCCGCGCCACCCCTACAGCGCCGGGCTGATGGCCGCGATCCCACCACTGGCTGCGCGGATCGAACGCCTGGCGCAGATCGAGGGCGCGATGCCGCGTCTGGCCGCCATCCCGCCCGGCTGCGCGTTCAACCCGCGCTGCCCGCAGGTCTTCGCCCGCTGCCGGGACGCGCGCCCGGTGCTGCGCCCGGCCGGCGCCAGCCAGGCGGCCTGCTGGCTTTATGACGATCCCGCCGGGGGCGGCGTCCATGGCTGAAGCCCCGCCGCTCTTTGCTGCCGAGGATCTGGCGCGCAGCTTCGATGTGTCCCGCCCGCTGCTGCAAAGGCTGCTGGCCGGGGAGGGGCGGCGGCGGCTGCGCGCGGTCGATGGCGTCACCTTTGCCATCCCGCGCGGCAGCACGCTGTCCCTGGTGGGCGAAAGCGGCTGCGGGAAATCGACCGTCGCCCGATTGGCGGTCGGGCTCTATGCGCCCAGCCGCGGCCAGGTGCGCTTCGATGGCGTGGCCTTGGCCGAGGCCCGGCACGATCCGCGCCAGCGCCGGCGCATGCAGATGATTTTCCAGGACCCCTATGCCTCGCTCAATCCGCGCTGGCGGGTGGGCGACATCATCGCCGAACCGCTGACCGCCTTCGGCCTGCTGCCCACGGCCGCGGCGCGGCGGGACCGGGTCGGCGCGCTGCTGGCGCAGGTCGGCCTGACGTCGGCGGATGGCGAGAAATTCCCGCATGAATTCTCGGGCGGCCAACGCCAACGCATCTCGATCGCCCGCGCGCTGTCCTCGAACCCCGAATTCCTGGTCTGCGACGAGCCCACCTCGGCGCTCGATGTCTCGGTCCAGGCGCAGATCCTCAATCTGATGCAGGATCTGCAGCGCTCACTCGGCCTCACCTACCTGTTCATCAGCCACAACCTGGCCGTGGTGCGCCAGGTCTCCGACCGGATCGGGGTGATGTATCTTGGCCGCATCGTCGAGTTGGCGGCCAGCGAGACGCTGTTCCGCCGACCGCGCCATCCCTATACGCGCGCCCTGCTGGCGGCGATCCCCGATCTGGACATGACCGGGCGGACGCGCATCCCGGTGGGCGGGGAGGTGCCGAGCCCGATCGACCCGCCGACCGGCTGCGCCTTCCACCCGCGCTGCCCGCTGGCCAATGACCGCTGCCGGGCGGTGGCGCCGGCCAGCCTGCCGCCGCCCGATGCGCCCGGCACGCTGGTCGCTTGCCATGCCGTCGAGGAAGGCCGGGAAGCGGACTGATCCGAGCGCCCGAATGGGCGCCGCGGCTATTCCGCGGCCACCGCGCCATCGCGGCGGGGATCGGCCCCGCCGAGCAACTGTATCCCCTGCGGCCCCCGCAGGATGCGAATGACGTGCAGGCCGGACGTATTGGTCACCGTCTCGGTCGGGAAACCCCGCTCCGTCAAGCCCGGCGCCAGCGTCGCCGCCGAGGTGCCGGCCTCGACCTCCAGCGTCGCGTTCAGCGCACCGAGGCGCGGCAGGCCGACCGCTTCCTGCGGTGGCATGTCCCAATCCAGCAGCGCGATCAGCGTTTGCGCGACATGGCTGATGATGCGCCCCCCGCCGGCCGAGCCCAGCACCGCCGCCGGTCGGCCATCGGCGCCGAAGACGATGGTCGGCGCCATGGAAGACCGCGGCCGCTTGCCACCCGCCACCGCATTCGCCACCGGCCGCCCGGCGATCTCCGGCAGGAAGGAGAAATCGGTGAGCTCATTGTTCAGCAGCATGCCGCGCACCATCAGATGCGCGCCGAAGGGCGCTTCGATGGTGGTGGTCAGCGCCACCGCATGGCCGGCGGCATCGAAGATGGAGACATGGCTGGTGCCGTCCTCCGGCTGCGGCGGCTGCGAGGCGAGCGGCTGGGAATCCTGCCATAGCGGATTGCCCGGGCGCGGCGTGACGATCGCGCTATCGCGGTCGATCAACTGGGCCCGGAGCAGCAGGTAGCGGGCATCGAGCAGGCCGGCCAGCGGCACCGCCACGCGGTCCGGGTCAGCCAGGTAGCGGTTACGGTCAGCGAAGGCGAGGCGCCCGGCCTCGCCCAGCAGATGCGCGGCATCGAGCAGCGCGCGCGGATCCCCCGGCCGGCCCGGCGCCAGCGCCGCCATGTCCTGGGTCGCCAGCAGGCCCAGGATCTGCAGCACCGCCGTCCCGCCGGAAGAAGGCGGCGGCATGCCGCAAATCGTCCAGCGGCCGCGATAGCGCGCGCAGACCGCGTCCCGCCGCCGCGGCGCATAGCCGGCGAGATCATCGGTGGTCATCAACCCGGGATTGGGATCGGCGCGCACCGCATTGGCGATATCGCCCGCGATCGGTCCCCGATGCAGCGCATCCGCGCCCTGTTCGGCGACCGCGCGCAGCGTCGCCGCGAGCGCCGGGTTCTTCATCGTTGCCCCAACGGCCAGCGGCCGGCCGCCGGGCAGGAACACGGCGCGCGCCTCGGCATCGCGGGCCAGCCGGTCGGCGTGGTTGACTAGCAGCCCGGCCAGCCGGGGGGAGACGGGGAAGCCAGCCTCGGCCACCACGGCGGCACCGGCGAAGAGGCTGCTCCAGGGCAGCTTGCCGCCGGCCTTGTGGGCCGCCTCCAGCATCCGCAGCACACCGGGGACGCCGACCGGCCGGCCGCCGACCGCGGCCTCCTCAAAGGGCAGCGGGCGGCCATCGCGGAGGAAAAGTCCGGGCGGGGCCGCGGCGGGGGCGCTTTCACGCCCGTCCCAGGCGGCGAGTTTCTGCGCCCCGGCATCCCAATGCAGCAGGTAAGCCCCACCGGCGAGGCCCGAGGCCTGCGGCTCCACCACCGCCAGCATCGCCTGCACGGCGACCGCGGCATCGAGCGCATTGCCGCCGGCGCGCAGCGCCGCCATGCCGGCCTCCGCCGCCAAGGGATGCGCGGCCACAACCATCTGGCGCTGGGCAAGGGCAGGGCTTGACGCCAGCAGCAGCAGGAGGACAAGGCGCAGCATCGGGGGGCGGGCGCTCCTTGGGGGGCCTTTCTTATGCCGGTAGGGCCGGCCCAGGGCTACCCGGCGGCGACAATCTCCGCTGAGCGTTGCCGGAATGCCAGGGCCTCGGCCACATGGGCGCGGCTGATGCCCGGGCAGCCGGCCAGATCGGCGATGGTGCGCGCGACGCGCAGCGTGCGGACATGGCCGCGCGTGGACAGCCCCAGCCGGCTCGCGGCCTGTTCCAGCAACTGCCGGGCCTCCGGCTCGGCGGCGAGGGTCCGCCGCAGGGTCGCATCATCGGCGACGGCGTTGCAACGTGGCCCGGCCTCGCCATAGCGCGCCTGTTGCCGGCCGCGGGCGGTGGCGATGCGCGCGGCGACCGCGGCGGAGGTCTCGCCCGCCGGGGCGCGGGCCAGCTCGGCATGCGGCACCGGCTGGATGGCGATGCAGAGGTCCATGCGATCGAGCAGGGGGCCGGAGAGGCGGAACTGATACTCCTCGCCGCACCGCGGCGCCCGGTGGCATTGCCGGGGCTCGCCCAGATGGCCGCAGCGGCAGGGATTCATGGCGGCGATGCACTGGAAGCGCGCGGGGTAGCTGACATGCGCATTGGCGCGGGCGATGGCGACCGTGCCGGTTTCCATCGGCTGGCGCAGCGCCTCCAGCGCCGGGCGGGGAAACTCCGGCCATTCGTCGAGGAAGAGCACGCCGTGATGGGCGAGGCTGATCTCCCCCGGGCGGGCGCGGGCGCCGCCGCCGACCAGGGCCGGCTGGCTGGCCGAATGATGCGGCGCGCGAAAGGGCGGGGCGCTGACCAGCCGGCCGCCCTGCAGCAGACCCGCGACCGAGTGGATGAGGGAGACCTCCAGCGCCTCGCGGCTTGAAAGCGGGGGCAGCAGTCCCGGCAGGCGGGCGGCGAGCATGGATTTCCCCGCCCCCGGCGGGCCGATCATCAGCAGGTTGTGGCCGCCCGCGGCGGCGATCTCCAGCGCCCGCTTGGCGCTTTCCTGGCCGCGGACATCGGACAGGCAGGGGCCGGTGGTGCCCGGCGGCGGCAGTGGCGGCGGCACCGGCGGGCTCAAGACCTGGGTGCCCTTGAAGTGATTGAGCAGGGCCGGCAGGTCGGGCGCGGCCAGGATCTCAATGCCGCCCACCCAGGCCGCCTCGCCGCCCTGCGCCGCCGGGCAGACCAGGCCGAGGCCGCGTTCATGCGCGGCCAGCGCCGCCGGCAGCACGCCCGCCACCGGCATCAGCGTGCCGTCGAGCGACAATTCGCCAAGCGCGGCGAGGCCGGCCACCTCCTCACGCGGCAGCAGGTCCATGGCCGCGAGCACGGCGAGCGCGATGGGCAGGTCGAGATGGCTGCCTTCTTTTTGCAGATCGGCGGGCGCCAGGTTCACCAGGACCCGCTTCGGCGGCAGGGAGAGCCCGAGGCCGGCGAGTGCTGCGCGCACCCGCTCTCGGCTCTCCCCCACCGCCCGGTCGGCCAGCCCGACGACCAGGAAGGCGGGCAGGCCGGGGCTGATCTGGACCTGGACCTCGATCGGCCTTGCCTCGATGCCGGCGAAGGCGAAGCTGGCGATGCGGGCGATGGTCATGGAGGAGTATGGCTTTAATTGTAGGCAATATGCAAATGACATTTGGTGCTAGAGCATGCTGCGTTCACATGCGTTCACGCAGCCCGCTTTAGCATTTGTTGGATCGCGCGATTCAGCGCCTTCGGCGATTCCGCCTCAACGCATCCCGCTCTAGGCTGAAAGGGGCGAGATTTCCGCCCCGCGCTCTGGTAGCCATCGGGGATGGCTGCGCCCGCTGAAACCCTGATCTGTACCGCCGCGGATGCGGCCTATTTCGACCTGCTGGCCGGGCTGGTCCGCTCGCTCCGCGCCGCGCCGGCAAGTCACGGCTTGCCGGTGGGCGTGCTCGATCTCGGCCTCACCCCAGAACAGCGGGATTGGCTGGCGGGGCAGGGGGCGCGCTGCGTGACGCCGGGCTGGGATGTGGAAATCCCGTGGCCGGTGCCGGGGCATTACCGGGCCATGGCGGCGCGGCCGCATTTGCCCCG
>CAITYE010000143.1 GCA_903896535.1 uncultured Paracraurococcus sp. | reverse complement strand
GACGTCCACATAGCTGAACAATGAGCCCCTGACCTCGTCACTGCCCCGCATTCGATCCTCGCCGCACAATCAGCACATCGAATCACATTCAGGCGCCAATCGCGAGGGTGAATTTCAGCAACCTGCTAGAGCATGCTGCGTTCACATACGTTCACGCAGCCCGCTCTAGCCTTCGTTAGATCGCGCGATTCAGCGCCTTCGGCGATTCCGCCTCAACGCATCGCGCTCTAAAGCGCGCGGTGCGCGATGTCGCGCCGGCAGAAGCCCTCCGGCCAGTCGATGACATCGACCGCGCGATAGGCGGCATCCCGGGCGGCGTGGAGATCCGTGCCGATGGCGCCGATGCCCAGCACCCGCCCGCCATTGGCCAGGACCTCGCCCCCTGGCCCCGGGGCCGTGCCGGCATGGAAAACCTGAACCCCTGGCACGGCAGCGGCGCGGTCCAGACCGCGGATCGGGCTGCCCTTGCGGACGGCGCCGGGATAGCCCCGCGCGGCCATGACGACGACGAGGCTCGGCCGCGCGTCCCAGCGCAGCGTCGCCTCCGCCAGCCGCCCGTCGCAGGCGGCGATCAGCGCCGCCAGCAGGTCCGATTGCAGCCGCAGCATCAGCGCCTGGCATTCGGGGTCACCGAAGCGCACGTTGTATTCGATCAGCTTCGGGCCTGCGGCGGTCAGCATCAGGCCGGCGAAGAGCACGCCGCGAAAGGGCATACCGCGGCGCGCCATCTCGGCCAGCGTCGGGCGGATGATGCGGGCCATGACCTCGGCTTCCAGCGCCGGGGTGAAGACCGGGGGGGGCGAATAGGCGCCCATGCCGCCAGTATTCGGCCCGGTATCGCCGTCGCCCACCCGCTTGTGGTCCTGCGCCGCGCCGATCGGCAGGGCGGTCTCACCATCGCACAGGGCAAAGAAGGACACCTCCTGGCCGATCAGGCATTCCTCGATCAGCACCGTGGCGCCGGCTTGGCCATGCACGCGGCTTTCCATGATATCGGCGATGGCGGCCTCCGCCTCCGCCAGGCTCGCGGCCACGACCACGCCCTTGCCGGCGGCCAGCCCATCGGCCTTGACCACGATGGGCGCGCCCGTCTCCCGCAGATAGGCGCGGGCTGCGGCGGGGTCGGTGAAGCGGCGCCAGGCGGCGCCGGGCACGCCGGCGGCGGTGGCGACCTCTCGCGTGAAGCCCTTGCTGGCTTCCAGCCGGGCGGCGGCCGCGCTCGGGCCGAAGCAGCGCAGCCCGGCGGCGGCGCAGGCATCGGCCAGCCCAAGCACCAGCGGGGCTTCCGGGCCGGCAATCACCAGATCCACCGCCTCGGCCCGGGCGAAAGCGATCAAAGCGGGGATATCCTCGGCCCCGATCGGCACACATTCGGCCAGGGTGGCGATACCGGCATTGCCCGGCGCGCAAAACAGTTTGGTCAGCAGCGGCGAGCGGGCCAGCACCCAGCACAGCGCATGTTCCCGCCCGCCGCCGCCGACCACCAGAACCTTCATGCCGCGATCTCCACTCGGGCGGCCACCTAGCATAGACTGGGGCGATGGACACGATTCCCGAACGCGCAGCGCCGAACGTCCCGGAATATGCGGTCGGCGAACTCGCGGGCGCCATCCGCCGCACGCTGGAGGAGAGCTTCGGTCGCGTCCGCGTGCGCGGCGAGATCACCGAACTGAAGCGCTACCCCTCCGGCCATATCTACCTCTCGCTGAAGGATACCAGCGCGAAGCTGGAAGCGGTGGTTTGGAAGACGGCGGTGCCGCGCCTCGCCCTCAAGCCCGAAAACGGGATCGAGGTGATCGCCACTGGGCGGATCAGCACCTATGCCGACCGGTCGAAATACCAGCT
>CAITYE010000142.1 GCA_903896535.1 uncultured Paracraurococcus sp. | reverse complement strand
TGCGGCGCGCGGCACGGCGGGGCTCGGCGTCACCTGAGCGCGGCCGCGCGCGGGATGCATGGGGATGCTGATCGACTGCTGAATCTGCGCCGCTCGCTCGTTTTCCGGGATCATCCCGAGGACCGGGGCGATCCGCCGGATCACCGCACCGGCGGCAGGGGCCGCCACCCAGCCCGCAGTCGCCGTACCGTGGCTTTTCGCATTGGGCTTCGGCTCATCGATCATAACATAGACGACGTAGCGCGGGGCGTTCATTGGAAAGGCCCCGATGAACGCCGCCACCCGCTTGTCCTTCAGATAGCCGAAGCGGCCGTTCTTTTCCGCCGTACCGGTCTTGCCGCCGACGAAATAGCCCTCGACTTCCGCCTGGCGGCCAGAGCCGTTGGTCACCACCAGGCGCATCAGCTTGCGCATCGTCTCCGAAGTGCGTTCGGAAACTACCCGCGTACCCTCCCGCGGGGCACCGTCCGGGTGCGCGACGATCGTCGGCTGCCGAAGGATCCCACCATTGGCCACGGCCGCCATCGCGGTCGCGACATGCAGCGGAGACACCGAGATGCCGTGCCCAAACGCGATGGTCATGGTGTTGATGTCACGCCAATTCTGGGCCGATGGCGCCATTGGCCGCTGCACTTCCGGCAGTTCGATCTTCAGCCGATCGAGCAGACCCATCTTGCCCATGAACTCGCGGTGCCGCTGGATGCCGACACCCATCGCCATCCGCGCCGCACCAAGGTTCGACGAATACGCGAGCACCTCGGGTAGAGTCAGGGCGCGCCGCTTGCCCCGATAATCCTCGATCGTGAAACGCCCATATTTGATGGGATGCGCGGCATCGAAGATCGACCAGAGATTGGCTGTGCCGGCATCAAGCGCCATCGCCGCAGTCAGCAGCTTGAAGGTGGAACCGGGTTCATAGAGGCCCATGGTCGCGCGATTGGCGTGCGCATCGAACTCCGGCCGCGCCTTACGGGGGGCGGCCGCGCGATTGGCGACGAAATGCAACAACCCCTGACCTGCCCCGCCCTCCGCACGCTTGCGGGTGATACTGCCGGGATCGGAAGCGTCGTAATCGGGCAGGCTGACCATCGCCAGCACTTCCGCCGTATTCGCATCCAGAACGACACCGGCGGCACCGATGCCGTTAAAATCTAACATCGCCTGATTGACGGAATCGCGCAGTGCGACCTGCACCCGCACATCGATCGACAGGCGCAGCGGCTGAGCCGTGTCCTTCAGCCGTCGATCAAAGCTGCGCTCAACGCCGGCGATACCCTTGCCGTCGATATCGACCTGCCCGAGGACATGCGCAGCCACCCGGCCCTGCGGATAAAAACGCCGCTCGGCTTGCCGAAAATGGAAGCCAGGAATGCCAAGATCGTTGACTGCCTGTTGTTGCCGCGGCGGCAGGTTGCGGGCGATGTAGGCGAATTGGACCTGCCGGTCGCTGCCCGGCACGTTCCGCTGGGTCAAGCGATCGATCAGAGCCTCACGGTCGAGTTGCGGCAAGATCCGTCGCAGCCGGTCGGCCGCTGTCACCGGGTCATTGATCTCCTCTGGATTGGCGTAGAGTTCGGTGACCGGCAGGGAGACAGCAAGAACCTCGCCATTGCGATCGGTGATGCTAGCCCGCACGGCGCCGCCCTCGGCTCGCAGAACCGGCTGGCTGATCCGCGGCCGCGGCAGGACCGGATCAAGCAGCGTAGCCATCGTGAGTTTCAGCCCAACAGCGCCAAATAACAGGGCAAACCCGCTGGCAGCGATAACCAGCCGCGCGCGCGAGGTATCGAGTTGCGCTCGGCGTACGAGATCCGGGGCGGCAATCCGCACCATGGCGCGATCGCGCGGCAAGGGTGCCAGTGGTGACTGCGGCAAGGTCCGGCCGGACGGCGCGGCATCGGCCGGCGGAGCAGCGGCGAAATCGAACGGCGGCTCACTCATCGCGGCGCAGTCGTGCCGCCATAGGGCACCGGCGGCGGCAAGGAGCCTCGGCCGCCGAGCGCCGAACCGCCAAGGGCCGGGGGAACGGCGCGGGGCGGAGCCATCGCTACATCGGCGATCTGCGTCGGCGGCGCAACCGGCCGCACGGCCGGCGCGGCCAGGCTGGGGACCGGGCGGGCGACCATGGGGCTGCTCATCGGCGGCGGCGTATGCCGCGGGACCGGTTTCATAACCACGGCCGGATGAGAGACCGGGGCGGCGCGTTGGACGAAGGCGCCATTGCCTCGGCCGGTCCCGTAGCGCGGCGGCAGCCCGCGCGGCAGGGCGGGCTCAGCGGGTAATTCGATGCTGCGCAGGGGCTGCGCTTGGGCACCTTTGATCACACCAGGCAGGCGGGGAATCAGCGACGGGGTGTCCGGGCTGGCGGCGAGCGGTGCCATATCGGCCACAGGGGACAACGGCGGCGGTGAGGGCTCTGGCGGCCTGAGAGCCAACATGCCCGGCAGCTTCGCCTTGGCGGGCGCATCGGCAGGGGGCGGAACCGCGGCCGCCGGATTGCGTGGCAGCAGAGCGATGTCGATAGGTCCCGCGCTGGGTCGTGGCTCCTTGCCCGAGAATAGGGTTGCCGGGCCAGCATAGGGGACCGCCGCGGGCAGGCGCCGCTCCAGCTCCTGTAGCCGCACGAACTGGCTGGGCTGCATCGGATCAAGCCCGAGATGCCGCTGCGCCACGCCCCGCATGCGGTCTGGCTCGTTCAGCCAGGCCCATTCGGCGTTCAGCGCCATGGTGCGGCCCTGCGTCTCTTCGGCCTGCCGCACCAGGCCGTGCAGTTCCCGGTCCAGGAGCGCAACTTCGTGCTTGGTCTGATAGAGATGCAGGCCGGCGGTCGCAGCCGCCAGAAAACCGAACAGGTTGAGCGGTCGGAAGATCATGCAGCGTCTCGCACGGAGAGGCGTTCCAGGGCACGCAGCCGGCCAGAGCGGGCGCGCGGATTGCGATCGGCTTCCGCCGCGGTAGGGCGGATGGCGCGCGGCGTCAGCAGACGAAAGGCAGGCGGGGCAGCAGGCGCCTGCAGGGCCGAGGGGTCGTGCCGCGACACATTCCCAGCGCGCCCCGTGGCAGCCGCCATGAACCGCTTCACAAGACGATCCTCTAGAGAATGAAAGGCGACGACGACCAGGCGACCACCCGGCGCAAGAAGCGCGGCCGCGGCCGCGAGACCGCGCTCGACCTCGCCGAGTTCGTCATTCACGGCGATCCGCAGCGCCTGGAAGCTGCGGGTCGCACGATCGAGGCCGGAGGGATCGCGGGGCGTCACGCCACGGATCAGCTCGGCGAGACGCAAGGTTGTGGTGATGGGCGCTTCGCGGCGGGCGGCGAGGATCGCACGCGCGATGCGCCGCGCATGCCGCTCCTCGCCCAGCGTGAACAACAGATCGGCGAGGTCGCCCTCGGGCAGCGTGTTCACCATATCGGCAGCCGAACGACCGCCGCGCTCCATGCGCATGTCGAGCGGCCCGTCAAAACGGAAGGAGAAGCCGCGCTCAGCCTCATCGAGTTGGAAAGAGGAGACACCGAGGTCGAGGACCACGCCATCAAGCGCCGCCATGCCCCTGGCCTCAAGCAACGCAAGCATGTCACCGAAGCGACCTTCGATCAGATGCAGCCGACCCGGGAACCGCGCTGCAATGGCGGCGCCGCGGGCTATCGCGTCTGGATCGCGGTCAATCGCATAAAGGGTGCAGCGCGCCGCACCGAGGATCGCCGCTGCATACCCGCCGCCACCGAAGGTGCCGTCGCAATACTGAGCATCATCACGCGGGCCGAGCGCTGCCAGCACTTCATCGAGTAGGACGGGGAGATGGCCGCTCATACGTCGCCCCCGCCATCCTCGGCGGCCAAGCGGGCCTCCTCCGCGACCAGGCGCGACGCAGCCCAGATCTGGACGAAGCGGCCGATGCCGCTGAACTGGATATCACCATCCAGGCCGGCTGATTCCGCGAGTTCCTTCGGCAGGACCAACCGCCCTTCAGCATCTGGATGCAGCGTATGAATACGGGCGAGAAGGCGGCGCGCGATGCGCTGATATTCGCCAGAAAGCGGACTAACCTCGGCGACGCGCCGTTCGACCTCAGCCATGTAGACAGGGGCCGGCCAAAGCTCGAGGCATGGGGCATGCCGGGACGGGAAAAGGACCACGTCCTCAGCGTCGATCTTGGCAAGGATCGCCCGAAACGGCGCGGGAACCGAGATACGCCCCTTCTTCGTATCGAAGGTGCCGCCGAAGGTGCCCGCGAAGCCGGACATCGCGCCGCTGAAGCTCCCCTGCACCAAGCCCCACGAAGGGGTCGCCCTTGTCTGTCAGCGGCCGGCGGAGCCCCCCGACCCCACCGGCGCGCCAGACTATCCCGCTTCGGACCACTCGCCCCCCCGAGCGTTCGGATCCTTTGAGGGATGCCGTGGGATAACACGGGCTGAGATGGGACCGCAAGGGATAAGTCCGCGTTTCTAACAAAAATTGCGGATTTCAGTGCGATTGGCCGCTGCCTGGATGGTTGAATGAGAAAAATGCCAGACAGACAGCGAGTCGCCCAACGGGCGGCCGCGCCGAATTCTGGAAAAATCTGTGGATAAGAAGCGCCAGGCGGCCTGTAAGCCGGGTTCTGTCCATCCCCAAAAACTGGGGATAGGACGACCATTCCTCTATCGCCCCCCTTACGGGTGGGCTCTCGCGGCCAACCCGGGCGATGGGGCGGGATGCCCCTGCGGCCATCCCGAAGGACACCGCCGATCGCCCCTATTCGGCCTTGCTCCCGGTGGGGTTTGCCATGCCAGCCCCGTTGCCGGGGCCGCGGTGCGCTCTTACCGCACCCTTTCACCCTTGCCGCCGGGCCGAAGCGCGACGGTGGTCTGCTCTCTGTGGCACTTTCCCTGGGGTCGCCCCCGCCGGCAGTTAACCGGCACCGTCTTCCCGTGGAGCCCGGACTTTCCTCTCGTGTCGGCCGGAGCCGACCCCAGCGGTCGTCCAGCCGCCTGGCGCGGTTCGGTCATGCCCCGACCGACCGCCTGGGGTCAATGCGGGTGGCTATCCGGGTCGCCATGCAACGCGGCAACCGCGGCCAGCACCGCCATCGTCTCGGGGTCTGCCTCACCGTCCACCCGGGTCTGTCGCCACCGCCGCTGGAAGGCGGTCAACAGCAATGGCAGCGGCAGATCGGTCCGGTAGCCGATCGCCGACAGAAAGGGCAGCGCGAGAGAGGCCGGCGGCGCCGGCACAACGGGCTCGGTCGGCCAAAGACCGACCCCATTCGCCGCCAAACCCTCCCAGTCGAAGTACTCGCCAGGGTCCTGCTTGCGGTCAGGCGCGATGTCGCTGTGCCCGACCACGTTTTGCGGCGGGATCGGATGCCGCGCCAAGATTTGGAGGCAGAGTTCACAGACCGCCGCCATCTGCAGCGCGGGAAACGGCCGATAGCCCCATTCATGGCCAGGATTGACGATCTCGACGCCGACGCTGCGGCCATTAAGTGCGGTCTGCCCTCGCCAATGGGAGACCCCGGCATGGGCCGCGCGCCGGGCCTCCGGCACCAAGCGATAGATCGTCCCGTCGGTCTCGACGAGGTAGTGCGACGACACCTTGGCGGATGGATCCCGCAGCCGCGCCAGGGCAGCGGCGCCCGATGTCATGCCGGTATAGTGCAAAACCAACGCATCGATCGGCATTCCTTCCGGCCGGGCGTCCTGATTGGGCGAGGGCGCATCGAGAATGCGAAGATTGGGGTCAGAGCTTTCGGTCACGCTTCACCCGATCCCAGGCCGCATTGATTTCGGCGACCTTCTCGGTCGCTCGGCGGATAAATTCCGCAGGCACGCCGCGGCTGGCGAGGCTATCCGGGTGATTCTCCCGCATCAGCTTGCGCCATGCGGCGCGAATGTCCTCATCGCTCGCATCCCTCGCCACGCCAAGGACAGAATAGGGATCGGGACCGCTCGGCTGCGGCGGTGGACCCTGGGTGCGACCGTCCCGGGCTCTTTCCCAAGCGACGGCATCCAGTCGGAAGCCGAGTTGTACGCCCTGCAGGAAAGCAACCTCGGCTTTGGTGAGGGGACCATCGGCGCGGGCGATGTGGAAGAAGGCTGCCAGGACATCTTCCAGCATGCCCTTATTATCAGCGAAGGCCTCCCCCAAACGATCGGCAAAAGGCCGATATTCATCGACAGAATTCCGCGCCTGATCGAATAAAATGCCAACCTCACGCAGATTCTCGGGCGGGATGCGGAATAGCTCTTTGAAGGCATCTACCTCCGTTCGCTTCACGGCCCCATCGCATTTCGCCAGCTTGGCGGCCAAGACCACAACCGAAATTGCGAAGAGTTGCTCCCGGGAACCAAGCATGGCGGCAATTTCGGCTGCCTGCCGGGGACTTGGCCGCCCGAAGCTCCGGCCGCCAAGCGCGCCCTGGTCGGCGGCATGCCCCATCGCCGCGCCCATCACGGCGCCGAACGGTCCGCCGGTCATGAACCCCATGGCCCCGCCAATGATCTTTCCCCAAACGCCCAACGCGTAGCCTTTCCCGAACCGCCGTCGCATATCATGCCGGCCAGCGAAGCACAGTGCCCGGCTGGCGGATTCCCACGACCCCGCGCAGGATAGCTTGAAAATAGCACGGGGAGTGAAACCGCCATGACCCTGACCTTGAAACCGCTGCACCCGGTATTCGTCGCCGAGGCCTCAGGCCTCGATCTGCGGCAGCTCCTGCGCGCGGACGACATCACTGCGTTGGTTGCCGCGATGGATCGCTACGCGGTCCTCGTGTTTCACGACCAACCGCTCAGCCCACAGGAGCAGATCCGTTTCGCCGAGCAGTTCGGCCCGCTCAATCCCGGCCTCAAGCAGATAGGCGGCCAGGCGCAGCGGCTGGCCGAGCCGGCCTTGATCGACATCTCCAACGTTGATGCCGATGGCCGGCCACTGGCGCGGGACGCGAAGAAGATTATCAGCGGGCTTGCCAATCAGCTGTGGCACTCGGACAGCAGCTTCCAATCGCCAGCGGTCAGCTATTCCATGTTGTCAGCCGTCCGCCTCCCCTCATGGGGCGGAGAGACTGAATTCAGCGATCTACGCGCCGCCTGGGACGCGCTGCCGGAGCGGCTGAAGCGGCAGGTGGAGAGCCTGGAGGCTGAGCATTTCGCGCTGCATTCGCGCATCACCATCCTCGGCG
The DNA here is from genome assembly GCA_903896535.1 of uncultured Paracraurococcus sp. Taxonomy (GTDB): domain Bacteria; phylum Pseudomonadota; class Alphaproteobacteria; order Acetobacterales; family Acetobacteraceae; genus CAITYE01. The sequence continues at coordinate 6,443 of CAITYE010000142.1, read as the reverse complement.
ATAGCAGCTACACCCCGGCGCAGCAGGCCGCGCTGCCGCCAGTCGTATGGCCGCTCTGCCGCCTGCATCCCGGCAGCGGCCGCAAGTCCCTGTTCGCCGGCATCCACGCGCAGCGCATCCTCGGCATGGGCCTCGCCGAAGGTCGCATGCTTCTGCACGATCTACTTGAATACGCGACACTGCCGCAGTTCCGCTGGACCCATCACTGGCGGGTCGGCGACTTGGTCATCTGGGACAATCGCTGCACCCTGCATCGCGGCCGCGCCTACGACCTCGACGAACCGCGCGAACTGCGCCGCACAACCAATGATGAGGTCGCCAGAACCGACCGTGCGGCCGCCTGACCGGTTGCGGTGACACGCCGGCCGGGGGCGCATCGACAAGGCGGCGGCAAGCCTGCATGTAGCCTCTATCGGGCCTGGAGCGGGGATCATGACGGGCTGGCAATTCTGGATCGATCGCGGCGGCACCTTCACCGATATCGTGGCGCGCCACCCTGACGGCCGGCTTGCTACCGCCAAGCTGCTGTCGGAAAATCCCGGCCGCTACCGCGACGCCGCGGTCGCCGGCATTCGCCAATGCCTCGGTCTCGCGCCCACGGCAGCGATCCCGCCCGGCCTCATCGATGCGGTCAAGATGGGCACGACGGTCGCCACCAATGCGTTGCTCGAACGCAAAGGTGAACGGGTCCTGCTGCTGATCAACCAGGGGTTCGGCGATCTGCTGCGAATCGGCAACCAAGCGAGACCAAGGCTCTTTGATCTCGCCGTGCGCCTGCCGGACTTGCTGCATGAGCGGGTCGCAGAGATCGGCGGCCGGATCGCCGTAGACGGCACAGAGCTCACGCCCCTCGACGAGCCGGCGGCACGCGCGGCGCTAGGGGCGGCTTACGATGACGGTATCCGCGCGGTCGCAATCGTGCTCATGCATGCTTGGGCGTATCCGGCGCATGAACAGCGTCTCGCGAACATCGCGCGGGAGATCGGCTTTCCCCAGGTCAGCCTGTCACATCAGGCAAGCCCGCTGCCGCGGATTGTGCCGCGCGGCGACACCACAGTCGTCGATGCCTACCTTTCGCCCATCCTCAGGCGCTATGTCGAACAGGTGGCCGCCGAACTGCCGGGTGTCCGACTTTTTTTCATGCAGTCGAGCGGCGGCCTCGCCGAGGCCGGCAGCTTCCAAGGCAAGGATGCCATTCTCTCAGGCCCGGCCGGCGGGATCGTCGGCGCGGCCCGTACCGCCGCCATGGCGGGGTTCGAGCGAATTATCGGCTTCGACATGGGCGGCACCTCCACTGATGTCGCGCTGTATGCCGGCGAGTTCGAACGCGCATTTGAAACCTCGGTCGCCGGGGTTCGAATGCGTGCGCCCATGATGGCGATCAATACGGTCGCTGCGGGCGGCGGCTCCATCCTGCATTTCGATGGTGCTCGCTACAGGGTGGGCCCGGATAGCGCCGGCGCGGTGCCGGGGCCCGCCTGCTATCGTCGCGGCGGGCCGCTGACCGTCACCGATGCCAATGTGATGGTGGGCAAGGTCCAGCCGCAGCATTTCCCGGCACTGTTCGGCCCTGGCGGCGACCAGTCACTGGATTCGCACGTCGTCGGCGAGAAATTCGCGGCACTCGCCGCGGAAATCGCCGCCGCCACCGGCCAACCTGCCGAGGACCCGCGGCGGGTCGCTGAAGGCTTCCTGCGGGTCGCAGTCGCCAATATGGCCAACGCGATCAAGCAGGTCTCGATCCAGAAGGGTCACGACCCGTCACGCTACGCGTTGCAATGCTTCGGTGGTGCGGGGGGCCAGCACGCCTGTCTCGTCGCTGACGCGCTCGGGATGGAAACCGTCTTCATCCACCCATTCGCTGGCGTGCTCTCTGCCTATGGTATGGGCCTAGCTGATCAGACGGTGATCCGCGAAGCGGCCGTGGAAGCGGCGTTCGACGAAGCGGCGATGCCTGGCCTTGCGACAACACTCGATCGACTGGCCAAGGAGGGAGAGGCGGAGCTTCGCCGGCAGGGCGCCGATCCAAATCGCATCAGTGCCGGCCTACGCCTGCATCTCCGCTACGCCGATACCGACAGCTTCCTCCCCGTCCCTTTCAGCCCATACCCGGCGGCGCTCGCGGCCTTCACCGCGCTGCATCGCCAGCGCTTCGGCTTCGCCACGCCGGAGCGGCCGCTGATGGTCGAGGCCTGCATCGCCGAAGTAACAGCGGCAGGTGAGGCTGTCGTGGAGGCTCCGCTAGCCGCCCGACCGCCGGGCGACGAACCCGCTACCATCGACTCAGTTAAGCTCTTTGCCGAGGGCACCGAGCATCAGGCGCCGGTCTTCGACCGCACCACGCTGCGCGCTGGCGATCGCCTGAAAGGGCCGGCCCTGATCCGCGAGACAACCGCAACGACGGTGGTGGAGCCTGGCTGGGAGGCGGAAGTCACGGAGCGGAACCATTTGGTGCTCCGCCGCGTGGTGGGTCGCGCCGCAGCCCGCACTGACGATACCGGGCGGCCCGATCCAGTGCTGCTGGAGCTCTTCAATAACCTCTTTATGTCGATCGCTGAGCAGACCGGTGCGGTGCTCCAGAACACCAGCCTGTCGGTCAATATCAAGGAACGCCTGGACTTCTCCTGCGCCGTCTTTGATGCCTCCGGAGGGCTGGTCGCCAATGCCCCGCATGTGCCGGTGCATCTGGGCGCGATGGGCGAAGCCGTGCGGACGGTGATCCGGTTGCGCGGCGGCACGCTGCGGCCAGGCGATGTCGTGGCCTTGAACAATCCTTATAATGGCGGGACGCATCTCCCCGATGTGACCGTCATCACGCCAGTCTTCGATTCAGCGGGCGAGGAGATACTGTTCTTTCTCGGCAGCCGTGGCCATCACGCCGACATCGGCGGCCTCACCCCCGGCTCGACCCCACCCGCTTCGCAGACGCTGGAAGAGGAAGGCGTCGTCATCGACAATTTTCTCCTGGTCGAGCAAGGCAGATTGCGGGAAGCGGAATTTCGCACCCTGTTGGCCAGCGCGACCTATCCGGCGCGCAGCCCGGATGTGAACGTCGCCGACATCAAGGCCCAGGTGGCCGCTAATGAAAAGGGCGTACAGGAGCTGCAGCGCGCGGTGCGGGATTTCGGCCTGGACGCCGTGCGCGCCTACATGCGCCACGTGATGGACAATGCCGAGGAAAGCGTTCGCCGGGTCATTGATCGGCTGCAGGACGGCGCATTCGAAACTCGGATCGATGACGGCGCACCCCTGCGGGTCGCGGTGCGCGTTGATCGTGCCGGTCGACGGGCGGTGATCGACTTTACCGGGACGGGCCCCCAACGTCCGGGCAATTTCAACGCCCCCCCCGCAGTATGCCGGGCGGTCGTGCTCTATTGCTTCCGCGCCCTGGTCGGCGAGGACATTCCCCTCAACGATGGCTGCCTGAAGCCGCTTGAGATTGTGGTGCCACCAGGCAGTTTTCTTTCGCCCAGTCCTGGCGCGGCAGTGGTTGCTGGCAATACCGAAGTCAGCCAGATGACGTGCAATGCGCTGCTGGCCGCCCTCAACGCCTGCGCCTCGGCGCAGGCGACGATGAACAATGTCATCTTCGGCGATGACTGCTACCAGTATTACGAGACGGTCTGCGGCGGCGTTGGTGCCGGCCCGGGCTTCGACGGCTGGGGCCCGGTGCAAACTCACATGACGAATACCCGCATGACCGATCCGGAGGTGCTGGAGCTGCGCTACCCGGTGCGGCTGGAGGAATTCGCCATCCGCCGTGGCTCCGGCGGCATCGGGCGCTGGCGTGGCGGGAATGGGGCCCGCCGGCGGATCCGTTTCCTTCGACCCATGCAGGCGATCGTCGTAGCCTCGCGCCGCAATGTCGCGCCACACGGGTTGCAGGGCGGGCAAGACGGTGCGCCGGGCCGGCAATGGGTGGAAAAGGCAGACGGCAGCATCGTGCCGATCCCCGGCAATAGCGGTAGCGCCGACCTCGGTATCGGCGATGTCCTCGTTGTGGAAACGCCGGGTGGCGGTGGCTGGGGGATGAGCTCTGGCTGAGCGACGCCTTTCCCGCGCCTGGCTGCTCCTGCTGCTCCCGGCACTGCTGCTGGCGGCAGCCTGGATCGGCCCGCGCCTTTTGGCCTGGGACCATTATCGCGCGCAGATCGCCGAGATAGCCGGCGCCCAGCTTGGACGCAGCGTCCGGATCGAGGGACAAATCTCGCTCACCCTGCTGCCACAACCACAACTCGAGGCCAATGCGGTGGCGATCGGCGCCGCCGAGGACGGAGTGACTGTCACCGCCAGGGCCCTGCGCCTCACGCTCGCCCTGCCGCCACTCCTGGCCGGCCGCTTCGCGCCCCGCGAATTGACGCTGGTCGGCGGTGAGATCGCGCTGCCCTGGCCGCCCCAGGCGGTGCCAGTCTTCCGCCCGCCGAGCTGGCTTTCCGCACTCAATGCCCGGCTCGAGGATAGCCGCCTGACACTTGGCGGGCTGGTCTTCGAGGGGCTGAACGCCCGCTTGATCGCTCCTGGTCCGAACGAGCCGATCCGGGCCGAGGGGACCACCAGAGTCCATCAGCTGCCCTTGCGTTTCAGCGCCCAGCTCGGGCGAGCCGGCGATGACGGTATCGCGCCGCTCGATCTCGGCGTCGGGATCGCCGGCGCCAGCATCAGCGCGACCGGCCTGCTGACCCCAGCCGATGGCTTCGAGGGCAGGCTGGAAGCAGCGGGGCCCGATCTCGGCGCCCTGCTGACAGCGCCGGCATTGCCATTCCGTGCCAGCGGCCGGTTGACCGCAACCGCCAACCTTTTCGCCGCGGATGCGCTGTCCCTTGAACTGGCGGGCGAGCCGGCGCGCGGTGCTGTCAGCCTCCGCCTCGTACCGCGACCGAGGCTCGATATCTCCCTCTCTGCGGGCCGGCTCGACCTTGACGCCTGGATCGCGGCCCTGCGGGTGGCGCGACGCTCTCCGCAAGCCATCCCCCTCGGCCTTGATCTCGCAGCAGAGGCAACGGGTCTTGGCGGCATCCCGCTGCGCAAGCTCCGGGTCAGCCTGACGCTGGAACGCGAACGGCTCTCCCTCTCGGACGTCGACGCCATGCTGCCCGGCCAGACTCGTCTTGCGCTGACAGGGACCGGTGTCGGGGAGCAACTGGACCTGACGGTTCAGTTTGCGACCCCCGGTCTACGCGAAGCGCTTGGCGAGCTAGGCTGGGCATGGCCGGGCCTTGAGCCGGGCCGCTGGCAGCAGGCCGATGGGCGTTTTCGGCTGTCGCTCCGCGAGGGCCAGGCAATCGTCAATGATTTCTCCGGCAACCTCGACGGAGCGTCCTTATCGGGTGGGGGTGCCTGGCGCGCCGGGCCACGTCCTTTTTTGGGCATCGAACTCACGACCGAGCGGCTCGATGTCGATGCTCTAAGGGGCCTGCTACTAGAGCCGCGAGCGCTCGCGTTGCGAACGGCGGGGGTCGATCTCAACCTGCGAATCGCGGCCGATGCAGCGCGCTGGAAGGGCGAGACGGCGACCCGGGCTGGTATCGACCTCTCAATCGAGAATGGTCGCCTCGCGGTGCGTCGGTTGGGCTTCCGGCTGGGCGAGGTGGAATGGCTCGGGCATGGGGCGGCACAACTCGGCAATGCGCCGCGGCTGCTCGATTCTGTGCTGGAGCTGAACGGGCCAAGCGGTGCGGCGTTGGCGCCCTTCCTGCCGGCAGCGCTGGCCCCTCTGTTAGCCGAGCGGCTAGCGCTGAAACTGAGCGCCGGCGGAGCGGCGGAAGCGCTCGCGCTCAGCGGCGAGGCGGAATTCGGCGATCTCCGCCTGGAGGGCAGCGGCACGCTTGATCTCGCTGCCGAACGCGGCAGCGGGACGCTCACCGCCCGCCATCCGGGCGCCCCCCGCTTGCTCGCCCCATGGATTGGCAGCGCGGTCAACTGGCTCGGCGAGGGCTCCTTCGCGGCCGTCGGCAGCCTCTCGGGCTCGGCCACGCAGCTCACCGCCGAACAACTCGATCTCGTGATCGGGACGCTGCGCGGACGCGGCCAGTTGAGCTTGATGCAGGATAGTACAAGGCCACGACTGCGAGGGCGCTTTCAGGCCGAAAGCCTACCGCTGCCGCCGCTCCGCCTCGATGACACGACGCCGCTTGCCTTCGGTCGGCTAGCCGATTTCGATGCCGAATTGGTGTTAGAGGCCGGGCTGCTCGACGTCCCTGGCTTAGCGGCGCTGCGCGAGGCGCGGGCGACCATGAAACTTGAAGCCGGTACGCTGCGGGTGGATGCGATGGAGGCGCGGCTCGCGGGCGGTAGCCTGCGTGGGCAGTTGCTGGTCGAGAGCATGGCGGCCCCGCCCCGGCTGCTTGCCGATCTCCAGCTGACCGATGCGACGCTCGCCGGCCCACTCTTCGGTCAGCCAGTTGATCTCAGCGCGGGCCGGCTGGGCGGCGAAGCCCAGCTCA
>CAITYE010000141.1 GCA_903896535.1 uncultured Paracraurococcus sp. | reverse complement strand
TCGACACCGCGGCGAAGGCGAAGCAGATCGTGCTATTGCTGCAACTCCCGCCCAACCTGCCGGCACAGGTCCAGGCCGACCGAACCCGGCTGCGGCAGTTGCTGCTCAACCTGCTCTCGAATGCGGTGAAGTTCACCCCGCCCAAGGGCCGCGTGGCACTGCGGGCGCAAGTCCTCACGCCGCGCGCCTCCGGCGAGGCTTTGTTGCGCTTCGAGGTCCGCGATACCGGGCCGGGCATCCCGGCCAGTATGCGCCGGGCGATCTTCGAGGATTTCGTGCAACTCGGCGCGCAGGGCGAAGGCGGCGCCGGGCTGGGCCTGGCGATCACCGCCGAAATCGTGCATCAGATGCGCGGTCGCATCGGCTGTGATGCGAACGAGGAGCTCAGCCCGCCCGGCGGCGCTGTCTTCTGGGTGGAAATACCGATGCCGCTTTCCAGCGACACCATGATCGGCGCCGGGGCATTGCCCAGCAGCGAACCGCGCCGTGGCCTGAATATCCTGGTGGCTGATGATGTGCCGACCAACCTCGCGGTTGCGCGGGCACTGCTCGAATCCGGCGGCCATGCGGTGACCATCGCAGCCGATGGCAGCCAGGCTCTCGAGGAAGTGGAACGTGCAGCGGTCGAACGGCGCCCTTATGATGTCGTGCTGATGGACGTCATGATGCCGGGCATGGACGGGCTGGAAGCCACCCGGCGCATCCGTGCGCTGCCTGGCGAAGCCGGCAAGACCCCGATCCTGGCGGTGACGGCCAGCGCCTTCGCCGAAGACATCGCCGCTTGCCGCGCAGCAGGGATGGATGGGCATCTCGCCAAGCCGATTGAGCGCGATACCCTGCTCGCGGTGGTGGCCCGTCTTGCCGGCGATGCGCCGACCAGCAAGGCAGCGCCACCACCGGCATCGGGCATCGCCCTGCCGCCGGCCTTGGTCGTACCGGGCCTCGATGCCGCCGCCGCGGCCTCGCTGGCTGCGGCGTTCATCGCTGAAATCCGGGCGGCTGGCACCGCGCTGTCAGCGGCCGCGGATGCGGCGGGGATGATCGCGGCAGCCCACCGCCTGGCCGGCGCCGCGGCGACGCTCTCGCTCAGCCCGCTTGCCGATGCCGCCCGCGGCTTTCAACGGAGCGCCAGGGAGATGACCGAGACCGATCGCGCGGAACGGCGTGCCGCCCTGCTGAGCCTGACGGACGCGACGCTGCGGGCGCAAGGGCCGGACGCGCCGGCCACACAGGCCGAAGCAGGCTGAACCGGGCAGGTCGGACCGCCCGCACTCCGCGCCAGCGGGCTATCGCTCGCGTTTGCCGTCGAGTCCCATCCGCCGGGCAATAATCGACAGCATCACCTCATCCGCCCCACCGCCGATCGATCCCAGGCGGAAATCGCGATAGGCGCGGCTCACCCAGCTCTCCCAGGCATAGCCCTGGCCGCCCATGAACTGCATGCACCAATCAGCGACCTCGCGTGACAGCCGGCCTGCCTTCAGCTTGCACATGGAAGCCAGCTCGGTCACCTCATCGCCGGCGACGTAGCGTTCTGTGGTCTGGTAAACCAGCGCCCGGAGCGCCTCCACCTCGGTCTTCAACTCGGCCAGCTTGAACTGGATGAACTGGTTGTCGAGCAGCGGTCGGCCGAAGGCATGGCGCTGGCGCAGATACTCGGCGACGTGCTCGATCAGGCCGAGCACCGCGATCCGCTTGGCCGCAGCATTCAGCCGTTCCTCCTGGAACTGCTCCATCTGATAGCGGAAGCCCAAGCCTTCCTCGCCGATCCGGTTGCGCTGTGGCACCCGGACGCCATCGAGGAACAACTCTGCAGTATCGCTGCACCACATACC
>CAITYE010000140.1 GCA_903896535.1 uncultured Paracraurococcus sp. | reverse complement strand
TGGCCGGGCTGCGCGCGCAGCTGCTGTTGCTGAGCGGCGAGCCGGCGGCGGCCGAGGCCATGGCCCGCGCGGCGCTCGCCGATGGCGTGGTCGAATCCGGCCTGTTCAGTGTGCTGGGCCATGCCCTGGTCGCGCAGTACCGCATCCAGGAATCCAGCCCGATCTTCGCTGCCGCCGCACGGCTATCGAAGCATGACCGCTACCTCGCCGAGCTTGCCGTGGCGACCGCCGAGGGGGAGGCGTGACGGCAATCGAGCCACGCTGGCAGGCCGGGCTCGCCGCCCTCATCCGTGGGGCACCGGCGGAAGCGGCGCCGCTTCTGCAAGCGGCGACCGAGGCCGGGGAGGGGGGGGGCCTCGCCAGTCTCAACCTGGGCCTCGCCCTGGAACAGCTCGGCCGGCTGGAGGCCGCCGCGGCGGCGTTCGAGACAGCCCGCCTGGCCTTGCCCGGGCATCCCGAGCCGCTGTTCCGGCTTGGCACCCTGGCCGGTCTGCGCGGTGAGCGGGAGCGGGCGGAGACGCTCTACCGCGCCGCGCTCGCCGGCGATCCGGGGCATGTCACAGCGCTTGCCGGCCTCGCCGCCCTGGCCGAGGCGGCGGGGCGCTTTGAGGAGGCGGCGGCGCTGATCGCGCGGGCGCGGCAGGCCGATCCGGAGGAGCTCGAGCTCGATGTCGCCGCCGGGCGGCTCGCGCTGCGTCGCGGTGATGCGGCGACGGCGATCGCGCTGCTGGGCGCCGTGCTGGAGCAACGCGATATCCACCCCGCCGCGGCGTCCCTGTTCACCGAGGCGCTGGTCGCCGGCCACGGGCTGGCGGGCGCGGAGGCCGAACTCGCCAACCGTTCGGCAGTTGATCCGCTGGCCGCCAACTGGCCCTTCGCCACCGCCGCGTTGCTGCGCGGCCGTGGCCGGACGCGGGCCGCCTTGGCCGAGCTGCGGGCCGCCGATGCGCTGGCCCCGGGCCACCCGGAGGTCACCGCCGCGCTTGGCATCGCGCTCTGCGAGGCTGGTGAGCGGGTGGCGGCGGAGCGCACCTTGCGCACGGCCATCGGGCTGCGGCCGAAGGATATCGACCTCCGGAACCGGCTGGCCACGCTGCTCTATCAAATGCATCGGCATCTTGAGATGGTGCAGCTGCTCGATGCCGCCATCGCTGATTTCGGGCCAGAGCCGACGCTGGCGCTGAACCGCGCCCTGGCGCTGAACGGGCTGGGCGAGCAGCGCGAGGCGCTGACGGTCGCCGAGGCGGCGCTGGAGCGCCAGGATGCCGGCCTGCCGGGGCTAATCACCCGCTTGTCCATCATGGCCTATCACCCGGAACGCGGCGATGCCGCCGGGCTGCGCGTGGCGGCCGAGGCAATCGGCGCCCGGCTTGGCCCCGCCCCGCCGCCGCCTGCCCGGCCCCGGGAGCCGGAGCGCCGGCTGCGGGTGGGATTGCTCTCGGGCGGGCTTGGCCAGCATCCGGTCGGCTGGCTGACCCTGGCGGGGCTGGAGGCGCTGCCGGAGTCAGCCTTCGACCTGGTGGGCTATGCCACCAAGCGGCGCGATGATTTCCTCGGTGCGCGTTACAAGGCCCGCTGCGCCCTCTGGCACGACCTCGCCGAGGCCGATGACGGCCAGATCGCCGAGACCATCCGCGCCGATGGCTGCGATATCCTGATCGACCTCGGCGGCTATGGCGATATCGGCCGGCCCGGCGTCCTGCATCGCCGCCCGGCGCCGGTCCAGGTGAAATGGGTGGGCACGCAATTCGCCACCACGGGCCTGCCTGGCGTCGATTGGATGCTGACCGATCGCTGGGAAACCCCGCCGGGATTCGAGCGCTTCTATACCGAACGCCTGCTGCGCCTGCCTGATGGCTATGCCTGCTATCTGCCCCCCCCCTATGCGCCAGAGGTCGGGCCGCTGCCGGCCTTCACGCGCGGTGGGGTGACCTTCGGCTGCTTCAACAACCTCACCAAGCTGACGCCCCGGGTGCTGGAGTGCTGGGCGGCGATCCTCGGTGCGCTGCCGGAATCCCGGCTGGTGCTGCGGACCCATGCGCTGGGTGAGCCGGCGACGCGGGAACGGGTGCGCGCCCGCTTCGCTGCGCTCGGCATCGAGCCCGGTCGCGTCGTGCTGCATGGCGGGGTCCCCCACCCGGCACTGCTGGCGGGCTATGGGGACATCGACATCGCCCTCGACCCCTTCCCCTATACCGGCGGGCTGACGGTGTGCGAGGCGCTGTGGATGGGGGTGCCGGTGGTGGCGCTGACCGGCGACAGTTTCTGTGGGCGGCATGCGCTGAGCCACCTGTCCAATGTCGGCCTCGATCACTGGGCGATGCCGGATAGCCGGGCCTATGTCGCCCGCGCCATCGCCGCGGCAACCGACCTGGAAGCGCTGGCGACGCTGCGCGCCACGCTGCGCGGCTGCGTCGCCGGCTCGCCGCTGACGGATGCGCCGCGCTTCGGGCGCAACCTCGGCACGGCGCTGCGGCAGGCCTGGCGGGACTGGTGCGCCAGCCCCGATGCGGGGCCGCCGCCGCGCTAGAGCGCGATGCGTTGAGGCGGAATCGCCGAAGGCGCTGAATCGCGCGATCCAACACATGCTCTAGCGCGCGATGCGTTGAGGCGGAATCGCCGAAACGCTGAATCCCGCAACCAACCAAACGTCAGAGCAGGGTGCGTGAGCGAATCCGAACGGAGAGAAGCCGCTTTGGAAACGCGATGGTCCAGAGCAATATCCGTTCAGCCGATTCCGTCTGAACGGATATTGCTCTAACGCCGCCCCTGGCGGGTTGCCCGCCGCCCCGCTCCGGTGCGACAAGGACCGGGCGGCTCGGGCCGCGATCGAGGGAGTAGGCATATATGGCACGAGGATGGATGGGCGCGCTTGCGCTCGCCGCGGCGGTCGTCGCCGCGCCGGCCGGGGCGCAGTTGATGCCCAGCACGTTCACCGGAGGCACCACCGGCGACCTCGCCAAGCTCTGCGCCGCCGAGGGCGGCGATGCGCTGAGCATGGGCGCGCGCGGCTGGTGCGAGGGCTTCATGGTCGGCGCCGGGCAGTTCCATCGCTCCATCACCGCCCAGGGTGGACGCATCCGCCCGATCTTTTGCCTGCCCAACGACCCGTCGCTGACGCTCGATAAGGTGCGGCTTGCCTTCGTCGCCTGGGTCGCGGCCAATCCCGGCGCGGCCGGGGACCGTGCGGTTGATGGCGCGATGCGCTTTGCCAATGCCACCTATCCGTGCCCCGCCCGGGCCGGTGGCAAGCGTTGAGCGGAAGGAGCTACGCCATGAAGAAGCTGATCCTGCCGCTGGTCCTTGCGATGGGCCTTGCCGGCTGTTCCAACATGAACCCGACCGAGCAGCGGCTGCTGACCGGCACCTCCGGCGGCGCCGCGGGCGGCGCCATCATCGGCGCGCTGGCCGGCCATGCCGGGGCGGGGGCGCTGATCGGCGCCGGTGCCGGCCTGGTCGGCGGCTTCGTCTACGACCAGGTGAAGAAGGACGAGTCGAAGGCCTATCAGGCCGGCTATGCCCAGGGGCAGCAGAGCCGCGGGACTTAGAGCATGCTGCGTTCGCATGCGTTCACGCAGCCTACTCTAGCGTTTGTTGGATCGCGCGATTCAGCGCCTTCGGCGATACCGCCTCAACGCATCGCGCTCTAGAGCATGCTGCGTTCACATGCGTTCACGCAGCCCGCTCTAGCATGTGTTGGATCGCGCGATTCAGCGCCTTCGGCGATGCCGCCTCAACGCATCGCGCTCTAGCCTGCTGCGAGACCTCCGTTCAGACGCAGCTGTCTGAACGGAGGCGGCACCGTACGCCGCCGCGTCCTCGCCCTTCAGAGCGAGATGCGCTGCGCGAATGCGAACGCCTCATGCGCCAAGGTGACCGAGCCCCTGGGTGAGGTCGGCGATCAGATCCTCCGGCGCTTCCAGCCCGATATGAATGCGGCACATCGGCCCGCCGAAATCGCCGCTGCCGGCGGTGCGGGTGATATTGCCGGTGGTCGGGATGCACAGGCTCTCAAACCCGCCCCAGCTGGCGCCGATGCCGAACAGCGCCAGGCTGTCGATGAAGCGGCAGACATCGTCCGGGCTGTAGCGCGGCTGGAAGACCACGCCGAACAGGCTGCACCCGCCGGTGAAGTCGCGCTTGAACAGCGCATGCTGCGGATGGCTGGGCAGGCCGGGATGCAGCACTTGCTTGACCTCCGGCCGGGCTTCCAGCCAGCGCGCGACTTCAAGGCCGCTCTGCTCCTGCCGCTGCAGCCGGACCAGCATGGTCCGCACGCCGCGCAGCGCCAGCCAGACATCATCCGGCGAGGCGAATTGGCCGAGCTGGGAGCCGGTGCCGCGCACCACCAGCCAATCCGCCTCATTGTTCACGGTGACCGAGCCGAGCAGCACGTCGGAATGCCCGCCGACATACTTCGTCAGCGCCTGGATGGAGACATCGACACCGTGCTTGAAGGGCTGGAAGTGGTGGATGCCCCAGGTGTTGTCCATCAGCACCTTGGCCCCCACGGCATGCGCGGCGCGGGCGATGGCCGGGATGTCCTGCACCTCGAAGGTGTGGCTGCCGGGGCTTTCGGTGTAGACCACCTTGGTGTTCGGGCGCAGCAGCGCGCGCAGCCCGGCCTCGTCGATGCAGGGGTCGTAGAAGCTGGTCTCCACCCCCCAGCCCTTCAGCAGCCCGCCCGCGAGATTGCGCGCGGGGCCATAGACGTTGTCGGGCATCAGGCAGTGATCGCCGGTTTTGAGATAGGCGAGCAGCGGCACCGCGACGGCGGCGAGCCCGGTGCCCACGATCAGCGCCCGCGTGCCGCCCTCGATCTCGGCGATCACGTCCTCAAAGGCGTAATGCGTCGGCCCGCCCTGCGTGCCGTAGGTCATGAACTGCTCGAAGCGATGCTTGGCGCCTTCGCGCCGCGCCGCGGTATCGGGGAACAGCACGGTGGAGCCGCGATGCACCGCCGGGTTCACGAAGCCGTGCACATGGGTGCCCGCGCGGCCGGCATGGCTCAGGCGGGTGGCGACGTGGTGTTTCGGGTCCTTGGCCATCAGGCGGTCACCTTCGCGGTTTCGGGCCGGCCGGCCCATTCGGTCCAGGAGCCGTCATAGACGGCGGCATCGCCAAGGCCCGCACGCCGCAGGCCGAGGGCGAGGATGCAGGCGGTCACCCCGGTGCCGCAACTCGTTACCACCGGCCGCCCGTCGCGGACGCCGGCAGCGGCGAAGATGGCGCGCAGCGCGTCGGGGGATTTCAGCGTCGCGTCCGGGTTCAGCAGCACGTTGAAGGGCAGATTCGCCGCCCCCGGCATATGGCCGGAGGGCAGGCCCGGGCGCGGTTCCGGCGCGGTGCCATCAAAGCGGCCCTTGGCGCGGGCATCGAGGATCAGCGCCTCCCCCGAGCCAATGATTCGCTTCACATCGCCGATGCCGCGCAGCAGCCGGGCTTCGAAATCGGCGACGAAGGAGGCCGGCGCCGGGGCGACGGGCGCGCCCGCTTCGGTCGCGCGGCCCTCGGCCAGCCATTTCGGCAGGCCGCCATCCAGCACCGCCGCGGCGCCATGGCCGAACAGGCGCATCAGCCACCAGCCGCGCGCCGAGGATTGCAGCCCCTTCTGGTCGTAAAACACCACGCGGCTGCCATTGCCGACGCCCAGCGCGGCCATCTGCGCCTCGAACCGTGCCGCGGTCGGCGCCATGTGCGGCAGGCTGGCCTCCGGGTCCGCGACGGCGTCGATGTCGAAGTAGCGGGCGCCGGGGATATGCGCCTCGGCGAATTTGGTTTTGCCGTCGAAGGGCTCGTTCGGCAGGTATTTCGTCGCGTCGAAGACGATGAGATCGGGCTTGCCGAGCTCCGCCGCCAGCCACGCCGTCGAGACCAGATCCTCCATCGCCCTCACTCCCCTGCCAGCACCAGATAGACCCGCCGGTTCTGCTTGCCCTTGTTCTCCAGCTTGGTCACCTCGACCCGGCCGATCTCGCCAGTGCGGCGCACATGCGTCCCCCCGCAGGGTTGCAGATCCACCGGTGCCGCCGGCTCGCCGATGCGGACCAGGCGGATGCGCCCGGCGCCGCGCGGCGGTTGCACCGAGAGCGTGCGCACCAGGCCGGGATTGGCCTCCAGCTCCGCCTCGCTGATCCAGTGCTCGGTGATCGGATGGTCGGCGGCGATCAGCGCGTTCAGCGCCTCGGTCAGCGTCTCCTTGGCCGGTGGGGCGGCAAGGTCGAAATCGAGCCGCGAGCGCTCCGCGCCGATCTGCCCGCCGGTGACGCCAGCGCCGGGGATCAGGCTGCACAGCAGGTGCAGCGCCGTGTGCATCCGCATGTGCCGGTGGCGCGGGCCCCAATCCAGCACGGCCTCCACCGCCATGCCGGGGGCGGGCAGCGCGGCGCCTTCGGCCGGCAGGTGCAGCACGGCATCGGCCTCGCCCTTGATGGCCTTGAGGATCGGCGTCTCCCCGCCGGCCCAGCGCAGCAGACCGGCATCGCCGGGCTGGCCGCCGGCCTGGGCGTAGAAGGGCGTGCGGTCCAGCAGGATGCCTTCCGGCCCGGCGGCGAGGACGCGCGCCGCGGCGGCTTGCAGATAGGCATCGTCGCGGTAAAGCAATTCGGTGGTCATTCAGCGCCACTCCTCGCGCAGTCGCGCCCGGTGATGCCGCAGCCACATCAGGCAGAGCGCGGCGGTTGCATTGCGCAGCGCCTGCGCCTCGATCAGCGCGAAAGCGTCCTCGGCGGGCAGGATCAGCAGGCGGATATCCTCGCCCTCGGCGGCCAGCCCATGGGTCGCCCCGGCGGCGGCCGCATCCGGCAGGTCGGCTTCGGCGACGTAAAGGGCGATGGTCTCGTCGCAGCCGCCCTGCATCAGCAGATAATCGCCCAGGCTTTCGACGCGGCCGAGCGTGAGGCCGGTCTCCTCCTGCACCTCGCGCCGGCCGGCGGCCTCGGGGTCCTCGCCCGGCTCGATCAACCCGGCCGGGGCTTCGCGGAGGATCGGCGGCTGCCCGGCGGCCAGCGCGGGCAGGCGGAATTGTTCGATCAGCGCGACGCGGTCGCGGCGGGGATCGTAGGGCAGCATGGCCACTGCCGGGCCGCGGCGCCAAAGTTCCCAGGTCAGCGGGGCGGAGCGGGTGCCGTCGAAGCGCGCATAGGTGAAGCGCACGCGCTGCACCGGAAAGCGGCCGTCCCAGACGACCTCATCGGCCTCGACCGCAAGGCCGGGATAGGGCGGGATGCGCGGCGCCTTGGCGGGTCTGGCCTTCATGCGGCCGCGAAGCTACCCCTCGGGCGGAGCCGCGTCCATGCACCCAAGCCTGCCTTTGTCGCCCGCGGCCGCGCGCCGGCGGGCCATTCTGCTGATCGTCGTGGCGGCGGCGCTGTTTTCCGTGGCCGGGGCCTGCGTGAAGGCCGTGCGGGACGGGCTGCCGCTGGCCGAGGTGGTGCTGGGGCGGAACCTCTTCGCCGTGCCGGTGCTGCTGTGGCTGGTGCGGCGCGACGGTGGGCTGGCGGCGCTGGCGACGCGGAACCCGGGCCTGCACCTGATCCGCATGACCACGGGGCTGATCGGCATGGCTGGCGCCTTTTACGGCTATGCCCGGCTGCCGCTGGCCAGCGTCACCGCGCTCGGCTTCACCATGCCGCTGTTCCTGACACTGCTTTCGGTGCCGCTGCTGGGGGAGCGGGTGGGCCTCCGGCGCGGCGCGGCGGTGCTGACCGGCTTCGGCGGCGTGCTGCTGATGGCGCTGCCCGGCGGTGCGCTGGGCGGGGAGGGGCTGGCCATGCTGGCGGTGCTGGCCGGCGCGCTGGCCTGGGCGCTGTCCATGATCACCATCCGCCGGATGGGGGCGGCGGGGGAGAGCAACGCGACCATCGTGCTGTGGTTCGCGCTGGGCGCGACGCTGGTCTCGGCGCTGTTCTGCCTGCCCGTCTGGCAATGGCCGACCGGGCCGCAATGGGCGCTGCTGGTGGCCACCGGCATTGTCTCGGCGCTGGGGCAGGTGATGATGACGGAGGCCTATCGGCGGGGCGAGGCGAGCCTGCTGGCGCCCTTCGAATACTCGGCCATCCTCTGGACCTCGCTGCTGGGCGGGGTGCTGTGGGGGGAGCTGCCGGATGGCTGGGGCCTGCTGGGCATCGCCGTGCTGATCGGCAGCGGGCTGTACATCTGGCACCGTGAGGTAACGTTGGGATTGCGGCGATAGGGCGCCTCAAGCGCGGCCGGGGAGCAGCCGCACCATGGCCAGGCAGCCGAGCGCCGGGCCGATCGCCAGCGCGGCGAAGGCGCCGCCCCAGCCGAAGCGCTCCGCCAGCCAGGGCATCAGGTGGATCGCCGGCAGGGTCAGCGCGAAGCCGAGCGAGGTCTGCACCGTCAGCATGGTGCCGGCGAGGCCGGGATCGGCGGCCTCCGCGACGCTGGCCGAGAATTGCGCGGAATCGGCGACGGCGGCGGCACCCCAGATGAGGCAGAGCAGCATCACCACCCCGGGCGCCGCGCCGAACAGCGGCCCGGCCAGCAGGCAGCAGGCGCCGCTGATCGCCATGGCCCAGATGGTCAGCCGCGCCTTGCCGATGCGATCGGCGAGCAGCCCGCCGCCGATGCAGCCCAGCGTGCCGGCCGCCATCACCGCGAAGGTCGCGGCGGCCGCATTCGCCGTGCTGCCGGCCGCCGCGAAGCTTGCCGCCAGATAGGCCCCGATCCAGGCCCACATGGCATAAAGCTCCCACATATGGCCGAGATAGCCGAGCGTCGCGAGCCGGGTGCCGCGGTTCTGGAACAGCCGCAGCGCAAGGCCGGGCCGGAAGGGGGGCGCCGCACGATGCCCGGGGCCGAGCCGGGCGCACAGGATCAGCCCCGCGCCCAGCAGCGCGGCCACGGAGGCCGCCGCCACCACCCCGCGCCAGCCCAGCCCGCCCAGCGCATTGATCAGATGCGGTGAGGCCGAGCCGAGCGTCAGCCCGCCGACCAGCAGGCCAACGACGATGCCGGCATCGCGCGGCCCCGCCCAGCCGGCCGCCAGCTTCATCCCCACCGGATAGACGCAGGCGAGCGCGAGGCCGGTCGCGCCGCGCAGCCAGAGCACGCCCGGATGGCCAACGGGCAGCAGCAGGATCAGCGCATTCGCCGCCGCGCCGAACAGCGCCGCCGCGGCGATCAGCCGGCGCGGATCGACCCGGTCGGGCAGGGCTAGCGCGGCGGCGCCAAGGGTACCAAGGACGAAGCCGAGCTGTACCGCGCCGGTCAACCAGGCGAGGAAGCCTGGCGCCAGCGTCGCCTCCCGCGCCATCGGCGGCCCCGCCGCGGTGCCGGAGAACCAGAGCGAGAGCGCCAGCACCTGCGCCAGCACGATCAGCGCGAGGTTCGCGGCCTTGCCTTGCCCCATGCCGTGCCGGTCCTTCCCCCGCCATGCTGCTTGCCGTGGCCCCGGCCGGCTGTCGAGCCGGCGCTTGCGGCCGGGCGGGGCGGGGGGCACATCCTGTGCCGAGGTCCGGCCGCTGCCGGGCGCAGCGAAAGGGCCCGCGAGAGATGACCGAGACCGCGCCGCACGTCGATCCCCTGGTCTGGGGCCAGGGTCCCCGCTGCTTCGAGATGTTCCTGGAGCCGACCTGCCCCTATTCCGTGCGCGCCTTCGGCAAGCTGGATGCGCTGCTGGCGGCTGGCGGCGCGGCGCGGATCACCGTGAAGCTCCGCCTGCAATCCCAGCCCTGGCACATGTATTCCGGCGTGATCGTGCGCGCGGTGCTCGCCGCTTCCACCCTGCCGGGCGG
>CAITYE010000139.1 GCA_903896535.1 uncultured Paracraurococcus sp. | reverse complement strand
CGCCCCGGCATCCAGGCCACGCACGATATCGACCTCGCCATCCGACCCGGTGAGCATGATGATCGGCATGCGAAGGCCCTGCTTGCGCAGTTTGCCGCAGAAATCGCAGCCATCGCCATCCGGCATGGTGATATCGAGAAGGATGGCATCGAAGCGCGTCTCCCCGTCCCCCAGCAGCGCCTCGGCCTCGGCAAGGGTGCCGGCGACGGCGGGCAGAAGGTCGCCATCCACCGAAAGCTGCTCCGCCAGGGTTTCGCGCAGATGGGCGTCGTCGTCGATAATCAGGAGTGGACGCGAGGTCGACATTCCTTGTTCCTTCTAACTCGAAGCCCCCGATATTTTGGTTGGACGGCATCCGGTATCAACAAAAAATAAGCACGGAACGACAATCAGGTAACGTCACGCTTCCGTCAGCAGCCGCTTCCGGCATCTTATCGATTGCCGCGACGGGATGGCACCGGCATAGGGCGCGCATGAACAGCCCCCTTCCGCCGCCCCATGCGCCGGTCACCTCTTCGGGCGGGACTGCCCTGGTGGCGGACCCGGCGGCGCTGGCGCTGCGCGCGGTTCATCGCGCCATGGCGGAACTGCGCCGCGGCACGCCGGTCCTGCTGACCGATGCCGATGGGGCACTGGTTCTGGCCGCGGCGGAGACGGTCGGGGCCCCGGGCCTGGCGGAACTCGCCAGCCTTGCCAAAGGCCCCGCCCTGTTGCTCCTGGCCCCGACACGGGCGGAGGCGTTGCTGCAGGGACGAACGGTGCCGACGGAGCCTGCCATCGCCCTGCACCTGCCGCCCGGCCTGCTGGACCCGGCCCGGCTGCGGAGCTTGGCCGACCCGACCGCCGCGGAACTCCCGCCCGACGGGGCGCGCACCGCGCCGGCACCGCCGCTCGCGGGCGCGGCCTTGGCTCTGGCAAAGCTCGCGCGGCTGCTGCCCGCGGTGATCGCCGCGCCGGTGGATGCGCCGTCGCTGGTCGATGCCGCCGCGCGGCTCGGGTTGCTCCGCCTCGATGCGGCGGCGATCACGGCCTATCCGGGGACGGCGGCCACGTCGCTCCGGCGCGTCGCCGAAGCGCCGGTACCGCTCGACCTCGCCGCGGCAACCCGGCTGGTGGCCTTCCGCGCCGCCGATGGCGGCATCGAGCATCTGGCGATCCTGGTCGGGGCGCCGGAAGAGCGGGCCGCGGCCGGCGGCGCGCCGCTCGCGCGCATCCATTCCGAATGCTTCACCGGCGATCTGCTCGGCTCGCTGCGCTGCGATTGCGGGCCGCAATTGCGCGGCGCCCTGGCCCGCATGGCGGCGGCCGGGGACGGTGTGCTGCTGTACCTGGCGCAGGAAGGGCGGGGCATTGGCCTCGTCAACAAGCTGCGCGCGTATCAGCTGCAGGATCGCGGGCTCGACACGCTCGATGCCAACCGCGCCCTTGGCTACGGCGCCGATGAGCGGAACTTCCTGGTCGCCGCCACGATGCTGGAGGCGCTCGGCATCCGCCGCGTCCGGCTGCTGACCAACAATCCCGACAAGCTGCAAGGGCTCGCCGCCTGCGGCATTGAGGTGGTGGAGCGCGAGCCGCACAGCTTCGCGCCGAACGGCGTCAATGACGACTATCTGGCGACCAAGGCCCGGCGCTTTGGTCACCTGCTTGGCTGAGGCCGGCATGGACGGCGCCGAACAGGCCCTGGTCCTGGCCCCAAGCGGGGCGACGCAAGGACATTTCCGCTGGGCCGGCCGCGATTTCCGCTGCGCCCTGGGCCGCGCCGGGGCCAGCGCGCCGAAGCGCGAGGGCGATGGCGTCACGCCCCTCGGCCTGCTGCCGCTCCGCCGGGTGCTCTACCGCGCCGATCGCGGCCCGCCGCCGCGCGCCGCAGTGCCGGTGGAACCCCTCGCACCCAGCGATGGCTGGTGCGACGATCCCGCCGATGCCGCCTATAACCGGCCGGTGACGCTACCCTTCACCGCCGGGCACGAGCAGCTTTGGCGAGCGGATGAGGTCTACGACATCATCGGCGTCCTGGGCTGGAACGATGCGCCGGTGCGGCGCGGCCTGGGCAGCGCGATCTTTCTGCATCTGGCGCGCCCCAACTTCGCGCCGACCGAGGGCTGCATCGCCCTCTCCCTGCCCGATCTGCG
>CAITYE010000138.1 GCA_903896535.1 uncultured Paracraurococcus sp. | reverse complement strand
TGCACCCGCACGCGGAGCTGCGTGCGCATTGTGGGATCGAGCGTGGTCTTCCAGAGCTGATCGGGGTTCATCTCGCCCAAGCCCTTGAACCGCTGGATCGTGAGCCCCTTCCGGCCGAGGCCGAACAGCCGCTCCAAGGCCATGGCCGGGCCGGCGAGCGGCGTCTCGGCGCTGTCCTGCACCAGCGCCGCGCCGGCGCCGCCGAACTCGCGTTCCAAAGTCGCGTGGCGTTCTTCCAGCCAGCGCGCCTCAGCGCTCCGCAGTGCCGCCTGGTCCAGCGTATGGCGTTCGGTCACGCCGCGCACCACGCGCCAAAGCTGCAGCCCGGCCTCGCCATGCGTCGCGTTCCAATGCCGCTCGGCCGGAAGGGCAAGTGCGTTCAGCCGGGCAACGAGAGTCGCCGTGGCGGCGGTCGCCCGCGCCGGGTCGAGGGTCAGCGCACCGGACACCGCCGCCTGCTCAACGATTTCGGGCGGCACCGTGGCGGCGAGACGGCGGATGCGCGAGGCGGTCTGGCGCAACATATCCACCGCCGCCTCCAGCGCCTCACCCGCCAGTGCCTGGCCATCGGCCAGCCGCAGCCCGGTTCCACCCAGTGCCTTTTCGAGGAGGTAATCCTCAAGCGCCCGATCATCCTTCAGGTAGCGCTCCTCACTGCCACGCTTGGCCCGGTAGAGCGGCGGCTGGGCGATGTAGAGATGCCCATGGTCGATCAGCTCCGGCATCTGCCGGAAGAAGAAGGTCAGCAGCAACGTCCGGATATGCGAGCCATCGACATCCGCGTCCGTCATGATCACGATGCGGTGATAGCGCAGCTTGCCGACATCGAAGCCGCCCCTGGCCGGCTCCCCCGGGCCGATGCCGGTGCCAAGGGCGGTGATCAGCGTCCCGATCTCGGCCGAGGACAGCATCTTGTCGATGCGCGCGCGCTCGACGTTCAGGATCTTGCCCTTGAGCGGCAGGATCGCCTGGAAGGCGCGGTTGCGGCCCTGCTTGGCGGAGCCGCCGGCGCTATCGCCCTCGACCAGAAAGAGCTCGCACTTGCTCGGGTCCTTTTCCTGGCAGTCGGCCAGCTTGCCCGGCAGGGTGCTGATATCGAGCGCGTTCTTGCGGCCGACCTTCTCCCGGGCCAGTTGCGCCGCCTTGCGCGCAGCGGCGGCGAGGACGACCTGCTCAAGGACAGTCTTGGCTTCCTTCGGGTGGGTCTCGAACCAGTGGGAGAGGGCGTCGGCGACGGCGACATGCACCACCGGCTGAACCTCAGAGGAGACCAGCTTGTCTTTGGTCTGGCTGCTGAATTTCGGGTCCGGGACCTTGACCGAGAGCACGCAGGTCAGCCCCTCGCGCATATCCTCGCCGGCTAGCTCGACCTTTTCCTTCTTCGCCAGATCCTCGGCGTATTTCATCATCACCCGGGTCAGCGCCTGGCGGAGGCCTGCCTGATGGGTGCCGCCGTCGCGCTGCGGGATATTGTTGGTGAAGCACAGCGCGACCTCGCGCGGGCTGTTGTTCCACCACATTGCCAGCTCGACACGAATCCCTTCCTGCTCCTTGCTGATCAGGCTGATCGGCGGCCGGAACAGCGGCTCCTTGCCTTGGTCAAGCCACTCGACGAAGGCAACGAGGCCGCCGCGGAACTGGAAAAACACCTCCTGCGCCGGGACGTGACGATCATCCTTCAGCGAGATGGCCAGGCCGGAGTTCAGAAAGGCAAGTTCGCGCAGCCGGCGTTCCAGCACAGCGAACTCGTATTCGGTCTTGGTGAAAGTGCCGCTGCTCGGCTTGAAGGTCACCTCAGTGCCGACCGCCGCATCGGAAGGGCCGACCACCCGCAGCGGCTCCACCGTATCGCCATGCTCGAAGCGGATGAAATGCTCCGTACCGCCGCGCCAGATCCGCACCTGCATCCACTCGGACAGCGCGTTCACCACCGCCGCGCCAACCCCGTGCAGGCCGCCCGAGACCTTGTAGGAATTCTGGTTGAACTTGCCGCCAGCATGCAGGCGGGTCAGCACCACCTCGGCCGCCGAAACGCCTTCCTCTTCATGCATGTCGACAGGGATGCCGCGACCATCATCGCGGACGGTAACCGAGCCATCGCCGTTCAGCGTCACCTCCACGCGGGAGGCAAAGCCCGCCTGCGCCTCATCGACCGCGTTGTCGATGATCTCGAAGGCCATATGATGCAGCCCCGAGCCGTCATCGGTATCGCCGATGTACATGCCGGGCCGCTTGCGGACGGCCTCCAGGCCTTTGAGGACGGTGATGGAAGCGCTGTTGTAGTCCTCCCCCGCGGGGGATGGTTCTGCGCGCGCGGCGGGCTCGTTCATGCCGGCGGCTGGCTCCTGCAATGCGATTCGGAAAACACGCCCCAGTATAGGGAATCTGGCGCCTTAAGGCAGCGGCAAATCGTCATCCGGAACAAGCAATCCACCGCCAGCGCGGAACCCTTCGGCACAGCCGCGCAGCGGGGCGAAGACGGCGGCATCGGTGCCGGTCAGGAACGCTTGCGCCGGCAGCTTCACAAGGGCTGCGAACAGCGCCTCCCGTCGCTCGGCATCCAGATGCGCCGCCACCTCATCAAGCAGCAGCAGCGGGGCGAAGCCGCGCGCCTCCGCGATCAGGGCGGCGTGCGCCAGCACCACCGAGACCAGGAGCGCCTTCTGCTCTCCGGTCGAGCAAAGTGCGGCCGGTAGCCCCTTCGGCAGGTGGGTGAACCGCAGATCGGCCCGATGCGGGCCGGCCAGCGTCGCACCGGCCGCGGCATCGCGCGGCCGCGCCGTGCGCCAGGCGGCCCGGAGCTCCTCCTCCACGGCCAGGGCTGGGCCGCCGGCCAATGCCTCGGCCACCGGGCAGGCCAGCGTGAGGCCAGCCGCGGGGAAGGCGCCGGTCACCCCAGCCGTGATCATCCCGTTCAGCCGGGCGAGCAGCCCCCGGCGGGCGGCCGTCGCGGCGACGCCGTGCCGTGCCATCTGCTCCTCAAGCGCGGCGAGCCAAGCGGGATCCGCGCGGCCTTCCCGCAGCAAGCGGTTACGCTGCGCCATGGCGTTCTCGAAGCTGGCGACCTCGCGCGCGTGATGCGGCTCAAGGGCCCAGACGAGGCGATCGAGGAAGCGACGACGCTCCCCGGCACTGTCCTGGAAAAGTCGATCCATCTGTGGCGTCACCCAGACGGTGGCGACCCGCTCAGCCAGCTCGGCTTGGGCCCGCAGCGGCGCGCCATCAAGCCGATAGACCCGTCGCTCGGGCGGGCCGCCCTCCGGCGTACCGGTCCCGATATCGAAGCCTGCCGCGCCCGCCGCACCGAAGCGCCCAGCCGCCGCCCAGGGCAGCGGGCCTTCCATGGCCTGCCGGCCTAGCTCAGCGGTCCGTGCACCGCGCAGGCCGCGCCCGGGGCCTAGCAGGCTAATCGCTTCAAGAAGATTCGTCTTGCCAGCGCCGTTCGGGCCGCTGACGACGATGATCGGCCCGTCGAACATTGCCGTCAGCCCCGGCCAGCTGCGGAAATCGCGCAGCATCAACCGGGTCAGGCGCAGCGTGGGCGGGCTGGAGGGCATATCAGCGCCCGCCCAGCGGCAGCTCAGACCTCTTCGTCGCGGTCGGTCTCTACCTCGATGTCGTCGCCGATCGCGTCGGCGTCGTCCTCGAGCTCCTCGGCATCCTCGACCGCCTCATCTGGCTCGACGTCCTCGAGCTCGACCTCGTCGCCCTCGACCGCAGGTGGCCGTTTCTTCACCTTGTCTTCGGCGGGCAAGGGGGCGGCGGCACGACGCAGGCGCGGTTGCTCAGCCGGCTGCTCGGTGGCGCATTTTGGACAGGTCGGCGGCGTCCGCAGCAGGTCGTAAAACTTCGTGCCGCAAGCGACGCAAACGCGCTTCAGGCCCAATTCGGGCTTGGCCATAGATGATGCCTCGCAAGCTGCGGCCGGCCGCACCCGCCGCCGATCACCGGCAGAGCCGGGCGGGGCGGCCGCGCACCGGCGGTCTAACCAAGGGAAAGCGCGCATTGCCACGGGGCCGGGCCGCGTGTCAAACGCCGCGCATGGCCCATTCCGCTCCATCGCAGCCGCTCGCCGCCCGCCGCCCCGCCGGATCGCTCAGCGGCACCCTGACCGTGCCAGGCGATAAATCGATCAGTCACCGTGCCCTGATGTTCGGCGCGCTGGCCATCGGCAGCACCGAGATCACCGGCCTGCTCGAGGGTGAGGATGTGCTGCGCACCGCCGGCGCCATGCGCGCCCTCGGCGCCGAGGTGACGCAGCTCGCACCCGGGCAATGGCGCGTCGCCGGACGCGGCATCGGTGGGCTGATCGAACCGGCGGATGTGCTCGACATGGGCAATAGCGGCACCGCCGCGCGGCTGCTCTGTGGCTTGCTCGCCGGGCATCCGCTCTTCGCCGTGATGACCGGCGATGCCTCGCTCAGGCGACGGCCGATGCGCCGGGTGACTGAGCCCTTGGCCCTCTGCGGTGCCAGCTTCTGGACCCGGGAGGGGGGGCGTCTGCCGCTGGCCGTGCAGGGCGCGACCGATCCATTGCCACTCGACTACCGCCTGCCGGTCGCCTCGGCGCAGGTGAAATCCGCCTGCCTGCTGGCCGGGCTGTGCGCCCGCGGCACTACCCGGGTGATCGAGCCCGCCCCCACCCGCGACCACACCGAGAACATGCTAAGCCATTTTGGCGCCCAAGTGACCATCACCGATACGCCAGAGGGGCGGTTGATCGAGCTGGAAGGCCAGCCCGAGCTCACCGCCGCGCCGATCCGCGTGCCGGGCGATCCCTCCTCGGCGGCCTTCCTGATCGTGGCCGCGCTGCTGGTGCCGGGCTCGCGCATCAGGGTCGGCAATGTCGGGTTGAACCCTCTGCGCACCGGGCTTTTCACGACCCTCGAAGAGATGGGCGCGCGGCTTTCCATCGTCGATCGCCGGGTTGAGGGCGGTGAGCCGGTGGGCGATGTCATCGCCGAGGCCGGGCCGCTGCGCGCGGTGGAGGTGCCGCCCGAGCGGGCGCCCTCAATGATCGACGAATACCCAATTCTTGCGGTGGCCGCGGCGGCGGCGGCTGGCGAGACACGGATGCGCGGCTTGGCCGAGCTGCGGGTCAAGGAGAGTGACCGGCTGGCGGCGACCGCGGCAATGCTGGCGTCCAACGGCATCGCCGTCCGGATCGAGGGCGACGACCTGCTGGTCACCGGCCGTGCCGGCGACATCCCAGGCGGCGGGCGGGTGGCGACCCACATGGACCACCGGCTGGCGATGAGCGCGCTGGTCATGGGCCTGGCCGCCACCAGCCCCATTTCGGTGGACGATGCCGCCTTCATCGAGACGAGCTTCCCCGGCTTCGCCACCCTGCTCAATACCGCTGCGGGAGAGCCGGCGATCTTCCCTTGCGCGGCTTGATCGTCGCGGTGGACGGGCCGGCCGCGGCCGGCAAGGGCACGCTTGCCCGGCGGCTGGCGATCGCACTCGGCCTTCCCTATCTCGATACTGGTCTGCTTTACCGCGCAACCGGCCGGCGGGTGCTGGATGCCGGGGGCGATCCGGGCGATGCGGCGGCGGCCATCGCGGCGGCGGCGGCGCTGACACCGGTGGATTTGCAACGGGCCGATCTGCGCGGCCCGGCGGCCGATCGCGCGGCGAGTGCGGTTGCGGCGATCCCCGCGGTGCGCGCCGCGCTACTCGACTGGCAGCGGAGCTTTGCCCGGGCGCATGGTGGGGTGCTGGATGGGCGGGATATCGGGACGGTGGTGTTCCCGGAGGCGCCGGTGAAGCTATTCGTGACCGCCAGTCCGGCGGCGCGAGCAGAACGACGGCTGCACGAGATGCAGGGCCGGGGCGAGGCGGCGGGCCTTGCCGAGGTCGCCGAGGCGATGCGCCGGCGCGATGCCCAGGACAGCGCCCGGGCGGTCGCCCCGTTGGCACCGGCGGCCGATGCGATGCTGCTCGATACCACTACACTCGATGCCGAGGCGGTCTTCGCCGCCGCCATGCAGCTCATCGAGGCGCGGCTGCGCCCGGATTCCCCTTGACGCCAAGCCGCTCTCCCCCTAGCGCTGGCTCTGGTCGCCCGTCGTAAGGATAGGCGGCGTCCCGTCAGGGACCAGTGCCGGTCGGGCTGCCACGCCGACCAGACATCAGGGTCGCCGGCTCCCCGCCGGACCAAGCCGTGCCCGTGACCAGCGGGGGCGCAGGACCATTGCCCGTCATTGCGCGGGCCATCCAGGAACCCAACGCTTGAACGCCACCACTGAGGCCCGGGCCAACCCGGGCATTGAAGATTTTGCCACTCTTCTGGACGCCTCGCTCGGCCCCGATACCGGCTTTGCCGGCTCGGTCGTCAGCGGCCGCGTGCTGCGCATCGATGATGATTTCGCGGTCGTCGATGTCGGGCTGAAGAGCGAGGGGCGGGTGCCTCTCAAGGAATTCGCCGCGCCCGGCCAGAAGCCGGAAGTGAAGGTCGGCGACGTCATCGAGCTCTTCGTCGAACGCTATGAGGATCGCGACGGCGCGATTGTGCTGAGCCGCGAGAAGGCCCGCCGCGAGGAGGCCTGGAGCAACCTTGAGAAGTCGCACCAGGCTGGCCAGCGGGTGAACGGGACGATCTTCGGCCGGGTGAAGGGCGGCTTCACCGTCGATCTCGGCGGCGCGGTGGCCTTCCTGCCGGGCAGCCAGGTGGATATCCGCCCGGTGCGCGATGTCGGCCCGCTGATGGGCAGCCCGCAGCCTTTCCAGATCCTCAAGATGGATCGCGCCCGCGGCAATATCGTGGTCTCCCGCCGCGCGGTGCTGGAGGAGACACGCGCCGAGCAGCGGAGCGAGCTGATCCAGGGCCTGAAGGAAGGCATGATCCTCGATGGCGTGGTGAAGAACATCACCGACTACGGCGCCTTCGTCGATCTCGGTGGCGTCGATGGCCTGCTGCACGTGACCGATATCGCCTGGCGGCGGATCAACCACCCGTCCGAGGCGCTGACCATCGGCATGCCGGTGAAGGTGCAGGTGATCCGCTTCAACAGTGAGACCCAGCGCATCAGCCTCGGCATGAAGCAGCTGATGTCGGACCCCTGGGACGGCGTTGCCGTCAAGTTCCCGGTCAACGGCAAGTTCAGCGGCCGGGTTACCAACATCACCGACTACGGCGCCTTCGTGGAGCTGGAGCCCGGGGTGGAAGGCCTTGTGCACGTGTCCGAGATGTCCTGGACGAAGAAGAACGTGCATCCCGGCAAAATCGTTGCGACCAGCCAGGAAGTCGATGTCCTCATCCTCGACGTGGATGAGCCGAAGCGGCGCATCTCGCTCGGCCTCAAGCAGGCGCAGGGCAATCCGTGGGAAGTCTTCCTGGAAGCCCACCCGCCTGGCTCGATCCTGGAAGGTGAGATCCGCAACATCACCGAGTTCGGTCTGTTCATCGGCATCGGGCCGGAGCTGGACGGCATGGTTCACATGTCCGACCTCTCCTGGGACGAGGCCGGCGAGACCGCGATGGCCAAGTTCGAGAAGGGCCAGGTGGTCAAGGCGAAGGTGCTCGATGTCGATGTCGAGAAAGAACGCATCTCGCTCGGCGTGAAGCAGCTGGAGGCCGATCCGGCCGCCGAGGTGCTGGACCGCATGAAGAAGAACGAGATCGTGACCTGCGTCGTGACCCAGGTGCAGGCCAATGGCATCGAGGTGAAGGTGGGCGATGTCCTGACCGGCTTCATCCGCCGTGCCGAACTGGCCCGCGACCGTGGCGACCAGCGCCCGGACAAGTTCGCGGTGGGCGAGACGGTTGACGCCAAGGTGATCGCGGTGGATCGCGCCGCGCGGCGCCTGTCGCTGACCATCAAGGGCAAGGAGATCGAGGAGGAGCGGGACGCGATGAAGGAGTTCGGCTCGACCGACTCCGGCGCCTCGCTCGGCGATATCCTGGGCGCGGCAATCCGCCGCCGCCGTGAAATGACCGGCGAGGAGTAAGTCGAACGCCTTAGAGCGGGATGCGTTGAGGCGGAATCGCCGAAGGCGCTGAATCCCGCGACCAAACAAAGGTTAGAGCAGGATGCGTGAGCGAATGCGAACGCAGCATGCTCTAATGGGGTTCGAACCGGGGGCGGGCCGCAGGGTCCGCCCCCTTTTTCATGGTCCCTCGCCGACGCGCAGGCACAAAAAAAGCCCGGGGCCGAAACCCCGGGCTCTTCGCTGGCTGCGGCCGCCAGGATTAGTTGGCGGCGGCCTTCGCTGCCGCTGCCGCGCGCTCGGCGGCGCGGCGCTTCTGCCGCGCGGTTTGCGAGGTGCTCGGCATGCTCTGGGTCTCCGGCGCGCCAACGCCGGGGCGGTTGAGCGTGCCCGTGGTGTTCAGACCGGCGACCGGGCCGCCCACGGTGCCGGTGCCATCAGTCCGGGTAATGCCCGTGGTGCCCGGGCTAACCCCGGTCACGGCCCCGCTGGTGGTGCCGGGATTACCGGCCGCACCGGCCAACTGGGTGGACCGCAGCTGGCCCTGAACGGTGCCGGGGGAATAGGGCAGCGTGCTCGGCCCGGTATTGGCCGTGCAGCCGGCGAGCAGGGCGGCGGCGAGAGCGACGCCCCCGAAGGCGCGAATGGAAGACATGGCGATCACCTTTGCTTGGGTCTGGCGTGGAACAAAAAGACGCATTCAAGCTAGCCGAAGGTTTCGTCGACGCGCAATCGGCCTCCTGCCCGAAGGCGTGTCTTTTTGGTCACTGTTGCAGCTTTGCCAAACTTCATGCTCACCCCTGGCCTTGCCGGCCCTGCGTGCCATCATGGGGCCATGAGCCTTGCCGCCGACCAGTTGATCGACCGCCGTCGCATCCGCCGTAGTCGCGCCGTCTGGCGCGCAGCCACCATTCTGCTCGCCCTGACGGGGGCGCTGCTCTGGCTCGGGCGCGGCGTCTTGAACCGTGCCGAAGGCCCCTATGTCGCCCGCCTCGCGGTTGAGGGTTTCATCGGCGATGACCGCAAACTGATCGAGGCGATCGACGGTCTGGCCAAGGAAGACCGAGCGAAAGCCCTGCTGGTCGCAATCGACAGCCCTGGCGGCAGCGTCGGTGGCGGCGAGGCGTTGCATGGCGCGCTCGTGCGCCTCGGTAAACGCAAGCCAGTTGTCGCGGTGATGCGCGGCACGGCCGCATCGGCCGCCTATATGGCCGCGGTCGGCACGGAACGGATCTGGGCCCGCGACTCGACAGTGACGGGATCGATCGGCGTCTTGTTGCAGACCCTCGACAGCTCTGAGCTGCTCGCGCGCCTCGGCGTCCGCGGCGAGGCGTTGGTCTCCGGTCCGCTCAAGGCCCAGCCCAACCCCTTCCAGCCGCTGAGCCCCGAAGGCCGGGCGGCCCTGCAGGGGGTGATCATGGACCTTTACGACCAATTCGTCGCGATGGTGGTCGAGGGCCGCAAACTGCCCGAGGCGAAGGTCCGGGCGCTGGCCGATGGTCGGGTTTTCACGGGTCGGCAGGCCCTGGCGGTCGGCCTGATCGATGCCATCGGCGGCGAGCGTGAGGCACGGGAATGGCTCGCTACCCAGAAAAATATTCCCGATAGTCTGCCACTGCAGGAGGTCCGGACCCGCAACACCGTTGATCGCTGGCTGCGCAGCACCTGGCAGGGCTTGATCGAAACCCTTGTGACAGAAGGGCTTCGCGTTGACCGGCTCGCCGGCCTCTGGCAGCTTTCGCGCTGAAGCACCCCCCCCGGGCGGATTGACCGATGACCAAGAGCGAACTGATCGCCGCCCTGGTGGCGGAAAACCCCCATCTGCGCCAGCCCGATATCGAGCTGATCGTGGCGACCATATTCGATGAGATCACCGCCGCCCTGGCGCGCGGCGACCGCGTGGAATTGCGCGGCTTTGGCGCCTTCTCGGCCAAGCAACGCGATCCGCGGACCGGGCGCAATCCGCGCACCGGCGCCGCGGTGCCGGTGGCCGCGAAGGCCGTACCCTATTTCAAGCCCGGCAAGGAATTGCGCGAACGGGTCAATGGCGAGGCTTCGGCCGCGACCGGCCCGACCGCTTCCTGAACCGCGCCCGGAGGAAATCCCGCCATGCAATGGCTGATGCTGCTGCCCCTGTTGCTGTTCCTGGTCCTGTTCGGCGTGTCCAACCGCCAGGAGGTGGCGCTGACGCTCTGGCCCTTCGATCTGGCCTGGGTCACGCCGCTGGCTGTCTCGGTGCTGTTGTTCAGCGCGGTCTTCTTCCTGTTGGGGGCGGCGATCGCCTGGACCACCGGCCTCAAGCATCGCGGGCGGGCACGCCAACTCGAACAGGCCGTGCGCGTACTCGAAGCCGAGGTCGCGGAACACCGTGCCGTGCAGGCGAAGGACCTGGGCGCGGTGCCGCCGCCTCCCGGTGCCGGCCTCGCCCTCATGCGGCGTTAGGGCGGCCTTGCTCGCCCGGCCCAGCCATCCCGCCGCGCGGCTGATTCCGGCGATTGATACTGCCGATCCGCGCCGCGCCGCCGATCTCGCCGCCAGGCTGCTGGGGCATTGCGGCGCGCTGAAATGCGGGCTGGAGCTGTTCGCGGCCGAGGGGCCCGCCGCGGTTCGGGCGATGCCGGCGGTGCCGATCTTCCTCGATCTCAAGCTGCACGACATTCCGAACACCGTGGCCGGGGCGGTGCGCGCGTTGTTACCCCTGCGCCCGGCGATGCTGACGCTGCACGCGGCCGGGGGGCAGGCGATGCTGGCGGCGGCGCGGGAGGCGGCCGAAGCGGCGGGCGCCGAGCGGCCGATCCTGCTTGCGGTGACGGTGCTGACCAGCCTCGATACCGCCGCCCTGGCGGCGATCGGGGTCGGCGATCCACCTGCGGCGCAGGTGGTCCGGCTGGCCAAGCTCGCGCTCGCCGCGGGCGCCGATGGCCTGGTCTGCTCGCCACGGGAAGTTGCACCCATCCGCGATGCCTGCGGCGCCGCACCGCTGCTCGTTGTCCCAGGCATTCGCCCGCCGGGCAGCGCGGCGGGCGATCAGGCGCGGGTTGCGACCCCGGCCGAGGCCGTGGCGGCTGGGGCGGATTGGCTGGTGATCGGCCGGCCGATCACCGGTGCGGCCGATCCGGCCGCCGCAGCCCAGGCGATCGCCGCCCAACTCCCCCGATGATCGAGGTCAAGATCTGCGGGATCAACGATGCCCAAGGGTTCGACGCGACAGTGGCGGCCGGGGCGGATTTCGTTGGTTTCGTCTTCTACCCCCCATCCGCCCGGGCGGTCGGTCCGGCAGCGGCGGCGGCACTCTCCGCCCGCCATGCTGGCGGACCAGCCCGGGTCGGTCTGTTCGTCGATCCGACGGATGCTCTGATTGCTGCCGTCCTCGCCGCACTGCCCCTCGATCTCATCCAACTGCACGGGGTGGAGGACCCGGCGCGTTGCGCGGCCATCCGCAGCCGCTTCGGACGGCCGGTGATGAAGGCGCTTGGCATTGCTGTGCCAGGGGATCTGGCCGCGATTGCCCGCTTTGCGCCGGCGGTCGACCGTTTCCTGTTGGATGCGAAGCCGCCGCCTGGGGCGGTGCTGCCCGGTGGCAATGCCGCCGCCTTCGACTGGGGGCTGGTCGCCGGGCAGACCATTCCCAAGCCCTGGTTGCTGGCGGGCGGCCTGACCCCGGGCAATGTCGGGGAGGCGATCCGCCGCGCCGGCGCGCCAGGCGTCGATGTGTCCTCGGGGGTCGAGCGCGCCCGCGGCGTCAAGGACCCGGGGCTGATCGCCAGTTTCGTTGCCGCCACCCAGGAGACAACCGGCTGAGACCTGCGGTCAAATCCATCGCCGGCTGGTCTCAGCGGCACGCCCAGGCGTTTCCAAACGGCTGGGCGATGCTCTAGAGCAGGCTCCGGCCTGATGGATTACGGGGTGATCCATCAGACCGGAGGTAACCTGCTCTAGAAGCACTATTTTCTAGAGCAGTCCGCAACCTGCCGGCACGCGCCGCGTTCCGACAGAGCCAAGCTAACCTGCTCCCGGTATTGAATTTTCAAAGCAAGAAATCTGCCCAGACGATTCCTTTGGGACGGGGATTGCTCTAGAAAGTCGCCTGCGCGAAGGAACCGCCGTGAACAAGCCTCTGCCCAATACCTATCGCCAGGGCCCGGATAGCCGGGGCCGTTTCGGCCCCTTTGGCGGGCGCTTCGTCGCCGAAACCCTGATGCCGCTCATCCTGGAAGTGGAAGCTGCCTATGAGGCGGCGAAGAAGGATCCTGCCTTCGATGCCGAATGGCGGCGGCTGCTGACCCATTATGTCGGCCGGCCGAGCCCGTTATGGTTCGCGGAACGGCTGACCGAGCGGCTCGGCGGCGCCAAGGTCTATTTCAAGCGCGATGAGCTGAACCACACCGGCGCACACAAGATCAACGCCGTGCTTGGGCAGATCCTGCTCGCCAAGCGGATGGGCAAGACCCGCATCATCGCCGAGACCGGTGCTGGCCAGCACGGCGTCGCCACCGCGACCGCCTGCGCGCTGTTCGACCTGCCCTGCACCGTCTTCATGGGCGCGACCGATGTTGAGCGCCAGCAGCCCAACGTGTTCCGCATGAAACTCCTGGGCGCTGAGATCGTACCCGTCACCTCTGGCGCGGCGACGCTCAAGGACGCGATGAACGAGGCGCTGCGCCATTGGGTGGCCCATGTCACCGATACCTATTACTGCATCGGCACAGTCGCCGGCCCGCACCCGTATCCGGTGATGGTCCGCGACTTCCAGTCGGTGATCGGCGCCGAGACCCGCGCGCAGATGATGGCCGCCGAAGGCCGCCTGCCGGATGCACTGGTTGCGGCGATCGGCGGAGGCTCCAACGCCATGGGGCTATTTTTCCCCTTCCTCGATGACCCGAGCGTGCGGATGTTCGGCGTTGAAGCGGCTGGCCATGGGCTTGATACGCCAGAGCACGCCGCCTCGCTCAGCAAGGGCCGCCCCGGCGTCTTGCACGGCAACCGCACCTATCTGCTCCAGGACGCCGACGGCCAGATCACCGAGGCGCATTCGATCAGCGCCGGTCTGGATTATCCGGGCGTCGGGCCGGAGCACGCCTGGCTGCACGATCTCGGCCGGGTGAACTACGTCAGCGCCACGGATACTGAAGCGCTCGACGCTTTCCAACTCTGCTCGCGGCTAGAGGGGATCATCCCGGCGCTGGAGCCGGCGCATGCGCTGGCTTATGTGATGAAGCTGGCGCCGACGCTGCCACGGGAGGAGATCATCGTCATGAATCTCTGCGGCCGCGGCGACAAGGACATCTTCACCGTGGCGCGGCATCTGGGATTCTCGATGTGAGCCGGATCGCCACGCGCTTCGCCGCGCTCAAGGCCGAGGGACGCGGTGCCCTCGTCACCTATCTGCAGGCCTTCGATCCCGACCACGACACCTCGCTCGCCATCCTCCGCGGCCTGCCCGAAGCCGGTGCCGACCTGATTGAGATCGGGGTTCCCTTCACCGATCCCATGGCCGATGGCCCGGCCATCCAGAAGGCCGCGCTGCGGGCGTTGCGGGCCGGTGCGACGGTCGCCGGCGTGCTGGACATGGTGCGGGCCTTCCGGGCCGTTGATGACCAGACACCGATCGTGTTGATGGGCTACTACAACCCCATTCTGGCCTTCGGTGTGGAGCGCTTCTGCGGCGCCGCGGCAACGGCTGGGGTCGATGGGCTGATCATCGTCGACGTGCCGCCCGAGGAGGCAGACGAGGTGGAGCCGCATACCCGGAGCCTGGGCCTTGACCTGATCCGCCTGGTGGCGCCGACCACGGATGAGGCGCGGCTGCCACGTGTGCTCGCCGCCACCTCCGGCTTCGTCTACTACGTCGCCATCGCGGGAATTACCGGGACCAGGAGCGCGTCGAGCGACAGCTTGGCCGAGGCGATTCCACGTATCCGCCGCCACACGGAGCTGCCGGTCTGCATCGGCTTCGGCATCCGCAGCCCGGCCCAGGCGGCCGAGGCGGCGACGCTTGCCGATGGCGCGGTGGTCGGCACCGCCCTGGTGGATGCCCTGGCCGGGACTCTCGATGCCGATGGGCGGGCCAGCGCCCGGACCGTACCCACAGTGCTGAGCGCCGTGCAGGCGCTGGCGGCGGCGGTCCGGCTAGGCCGCACGTCAGGCTGAAGCCGGAGGCGGGGCGATGAACTGGATCAGCGAATGGGCGCTGCCCAAGATCAAGACGCTGTTCGGCGCGCCCCGCGAGGTGCCGGATAACCTCTGGCGCAAATGCCCAGCCTGCGAGCAGATGCTGTTTCAGCGAGATCTGGAGCGCAATCTACATGTCTGCAGCGGCTGCGGCCACCACCTGCGGGTCGGCGCGAAGCTGCGACTGGACTACACCATGGATGAGGGCTGGCAGCGGATCGAACTTCCAAAGGCGCCACCCGATCCCCTGCGCTTCCGCGACCAACGCCGCTACGGCGAGCGGCTGCGGGAAGCACAGACAAAATCTGGCCAGGATGACGCGGTCCTGGTCGGCCACGGCATGATCGAGGGCCGCCGCGCAGTCTGCGCCGCCTTCGAGTTCGCCTTCATGGGCGGGTCCATGGGCGCTGGCGTGGGTGAAGCGATCGTCGCGGCCGCCCGCCTCGCCGTTTTGCAGGACGCGCCGCTGATCGTCTTCACCGCCTCGGGCGGGGCCCGGATGCAGGAAGGCACGGTCAGCCTGATGCAGATGCCGCGCACGGTCATCGCCACCCGCATGGTGAAAGAGGCAGGTCTGCCCTTCATCGTGGTGCTCGCCGACCCCACCACAGGGGGCGTCACCGCCAGCTTCGCGATGCTCGGCGATGTGCAGATCGCCGAGCCCGGTGCGCTGATCGGCTTTGCCGGCGCGCGAGTGATCGAACAGACCGTCCGCGAAAAGCTGCCCGAAGGCTTTCAGCGCGCCGAATACCTGCTGGCGCACGGTATCGTCGACATGGTCGTGCCGCGCGGGGAGATGCGGGCGACACTCGGGCGGCTGATCTCCCTGCTGCGTGAGCCGGAGCAATCGGGCAACG
>CAITYE010000137.1 GCA_903896535.1 uncultured Paracraurococcus sp. | reverse complement strand
AGGAGTTTTTTCGTTCGGTCTCCGACACGCCGAACGCCGCCAGCGCGGCTTGCCCGATGGCGCGCACATCGTCATCCGGGATCTGATCGAGCGTCTCGTCCGGTACCACGCCGCCGAGGCGACGGAACGGCGCGGCGACGTTTTCCCAGCCGACCAGGAAGCGCTGGGCCGCGATCAGCGGGGCGGTGGCGTGCCACCTGGTGCGGGCGGCGATGACGCGGGCGTAGGCCGGCCAGCCCGCGATCGCTGCCTCCTCGATGTCACGGAGCTGTTCGCGCATCGCATCCGGCACCAGCTCGCCGCTGGACGCCAGGGCATCGACGCCGTCGACGATGGCGAGCAGCGCGTCGGCCTCGGTATCGGCCAGCCCGCGCACCGCATCGCGCAGGACGGCGCGCATCTTGCCATCGTCCTGATAGTTGATGCCGGCTTCGAGCATGGCGGCGTGGAAGTCGATCCGCTCGCGCCGGGAGGCCGGCTTGACCAGATAGACCGGCGCCGCCTCGCCGAGTGCCTCCAGGGCGGATTGCGCCGCCTCGGTGGCAGCCTCGGCCGCCGCGATGGCAGGGGCCGGCGCCGGCGGGTCCTGGTTGCGCAGGGCGAGCGCCAGGGCGCGGGCGGCGATCACGCGGTCCAGGGCAGGAACCACGCGCAGCGGGGTCGAAGGCGAAATCGGGAGCATGCGATCAACCCAGGCAGATGTAGAGCTCGGCGTCCGGCCCATAGGCGCGGAACGGCAGTTTCTCGGAGACGAACCCCGCCGCGTCCGATCGATCGTTGCCGGTCAGCCGCACCGTCGGCATCCAGAACGAGGCTTTCGCCCCGGCGGTGCCGCCCCATTGCATCCAGAACGACTGGTCCGTACTCGCGAGCCAGGTGCTGAAGGCGTTGCGGGTGGAGTTGCGCGTGAGGTCCGGTTCGATCGAGCCCGACGGCTTGCGGCTGACGATGGCGGCGCTGTCATAGCCGAAGGTGGCGCTTGGATCGGCGAACATCTGCAGGTCGGCGCCGAGGTCGAAGCTGAAGTCGGTGAAGCGTATCTGGGTGCCGCCGAGAAAGACCTGCGCGCCCATCGTCGGCACCGGCAGCCCGGTCGGGTAGGTCGCGGCGCCCGGGTCCGACACGTCATCCGGCGTGGCCGAGAGCTTGCCGCGCACGGTGAAATCGATGTTGGCGAGCTGGCGCGGCTTGATCGCGAGCTTGAACGAGCCGACGGCGTCGAACAGGCGGAAGCGGTGCGACTGGCCGGAGGCGACCGAGGAGCGCTGGTGATGATGCAGCGTGACCAGCTCGTTCGCGGCGCTGACCGGCTTGTACAGCACACAGGCGTCGATCGAGTAGACCGAGGTGGTGTCTGGTGTGACGGCCGCGCCGACCAACGTGGCCACCTTGGTGCTGCCGACATAGCCGCTGACCACCCAGGTGCCGCCGGCGCCGGTGCCGGCGGTGATGCGCAGCGGCATGCCGGTGTAGGCGCCGTCGACGGTGGAGGCGCCGGAGGCGAGGGTGATGGTGGAGGCGCTGCCCGCCGTGGCGGTGCCGGTCTGGGCGCTCGAAAGCGTGGTGGCGGACAGGCCGCAGCAGCGCAGCAGCGCGTCGAGATCGGCGTTGCCTTTGCCGCGGACGTTCATGGGGATGTCCATTTCGGCATAGCCGCCGCCGATGATGGGCGGGCCGGCGGACATCGTGCCGGTCACGTAGTCGGTCTCGTGCGTCTCGAACGGCGCGCGCAGGACAACCGGCATGCGGTTGACCACGGCGTCGGTGCTGACGGATGGGGTGACTTCGGTACCGGCGGCCGACTGGATTTTCGCCAGCAGGATTTGGGCGCGCGAGCGGAATTCAACCATGGCTTAGGACTCCTGCGGCGCGTCGGGGCCGGTGTGGGTGGGGATGGGGCCGCCGAAAGCGAATTCCGGCACGCCCTGCTCGACCAGGTCGCACTGCGCCAGCTCGGCAGGATCAACGGTCTCGCCGGCATGCTTGCGGGCGAGGGCTTCGGCCTGCTCAAGCGTGCGAGCACCGCCGACGGATGGCATTTTCATGGGGGGCCTCAGGCTGGGGTGAAGCGGGATGTCTCGGTGGTGGCGAACCACACCTCGAAGTCGCGGACGAAGCCGGCGGTGGGCCGCTCGCCGTCGATCATCAGCAGCGGCGGCGCACTTTCGGCCGCCAGGCGCACATCGAGCGCTGCGCCGCCGAGCGTCACGTCGGACAGCACGGCGGAGATGATGTATTCGCGCAGCGCCCCGGCATCCTGCACCGCACGCGGCATGCCGACGGCGTCGGCCAGGGCCGGGGCAACGAGGATGCCTTCGACGCTCATCGTCAGCACGAAAGTGCGCAGCCCCACCCACAGGATTTCCTCGGCCTCGGCGCCCTCGGCGACATTGACGAAGGGGCAGGTATCGGTGGGCACATCGAGCTCCCACTGGCGCCGCACGGTGACGGTGGCGCCCGTGGCGGTGTGGTAGGCGGTGCTCCCAGTGGTGACGGCGGTGATGAACGCCTGCACCGCGGCCTCGCGCACCGACACCAGGGCGCCGGAAGTGAGCGCGGTCATTCGCCGCGGCCGAGGGTGAGGGTGAACATGCGGCCGGGCCGGTCGATTTCGACTTCGCGAACCTCATATGCCAGCGCGCCGTCGAGCGTGACGGTATCGCCGCGCATCGGCATCGGCAGGCTGGCGGCAGCGAAGGCGGTGGCGGAAATATCGAGGGCGACGCTGGCCACCTGTACGGCGGCGCTGGAGCGGACGCGCAGGCTGCCGACATGGTCGTTGTCGCGCGGGTTGAGGCGGATGGCGCGGATCGTCGCGGTGGCGCCGGAGGTCGCGGTATAGACCACATTGCTCGCGATGTTCGCGTCGGCAAACAGGCTGGTGAGGGCGAGGTCGAATGCGTCGGCCATGGCGGGTCCTACAGCGTGTCGACGACGCAGAGCCAGATCCCGCGTTCGAGGGTTTCGCCATTGGCCAAGGTGGCCGAGCAGATCAGCCGGCTGCCACGGCCGCGGGTGCCGCCGGAGACCAGCACCTGCGCGACGGTTCCGGTGATCGAGGCCGTTCCGAGCACCAGCGCGCCGTCGGCCGAGCCCTGGGTGCTATCGATGCGCCAGGCCGGGGTGCCGGTGACGGAAGATGCCACCACCAGGCTCCAGTCGAAACTTACGATGACGTTCGCGTCGCCAAGGGATTTGTAGACATTGCGGCCGACGGGCATGGGGCGGGTTTCCTGGCCGGAAGCGGGGCGGCGCCGGCGGGGCGGATACGCAGTTCGACCGCGCCAGTGGTGCGCAACGGCACCACCGGCGCGGCCGGGGCAGGCTTGTCGGTCACGCGGCGGGCAGCACGTCCGCCCCGAACAGACGGCCGTGAGCTGCCAGGATGCCGCTCGCCGAGCCGGTGCCGGCGGCGGTGATGGTCAGCATGTCGACCGCCCGCACGTAGCGCTTGGGGGTCTGCGTCGTGTCGAGCGCGAGCTGCACCACGCCGCTCGGGTTGACCGTGCCGAGCGTGGTGACATCGAGCGTCACGGCGGAGACGACGTCGATGGTGCCGGAGGAGAAGGCCGAGTTATCGGCGCCCTGGATTTTGTAGACGAGGGAGGCGGCCGAAATGGTGCCGGTGACGTTGATCGCCGTCGAGATCACCACGCTGTCATAGCCCATGGTGTCGATGGCGATGCCGTTTTGCGCCGAGCCGGTCGACGCGACCGGCGCAAGCGCGAGGGTGCCTTTCGAGAATTCCTCGGGATGGCGGAGAAAAGCCTGTTTCATTGGGACCTCTGCGGTTGGAGGCGGCCGGGCCTGTTCCGAGGCGCCGGCGCCTCGGTTGGGTTACTGCCAGAAGCCGGCGGTGCCGCCGACGCCGTAGAGCTGGGCCGCGGCCCATTTCTGCCGCAGCGCGCAGTCGTGCTGCACCTGCGCCATGATCGCGATCATATCCATCCGCGCGAGGTTGATGGTGTTGCCGTTCGCGTCGACATAGGTGAACTGGTCATAGACCGACACCTCCAGCTCCTGCGCCTCGCCGATATAGAATTCGGCGAAGTCAGCAAACTGGATCAGCGACTCGTTCGTGCCCGAATTGCGCGTCAGGTTGGTCGGGATTTGCGTCGTGGTGCGGAACGGGAAGCCGAGCAGCGTGCCCTTGTCCATTTCCTCGCCGAACGGACGCCCGCCCAGGCCATCGGCCAGATAGAGCAGATACTGCGACGTGCGCGGGTGCATGATCCAGCCCGGCTTGCGCAGCTTGATGTTCTGGTTGAGCAGCGCGGTGACCAGGCGGCCGAGGTCCTGCCGCACGCGGTTGACGGTGGCGGCCTGGGTTTCCGAGCCGCCGGCGGCGGTGACGGCGAGGTTGTTGAGCGTGATCACCGAGGCATTGCCGCGGATTTGCAGGTCGATGCCCTTCGGCGTGTTGCCGGTGCCGTCACCGAGCAGGAACGCCAGATCAGCACGCTGGGCGATCGCGGCCACCAGGTCATCGCGCACCTGGGTCTCGATATCCATGGACGGGAAGCGGATCATGTCCTTGGAGATCGGGATGTAGGCGTTGAGCTTGCGGGCCGAGAGCTGGATTTCGCCGAACACCGGGTTGGTCTCGCCGGCGGTGGCGAGCTCGCCGACATAGGAGGCCGTCGAGCCGGTATCGAGGCGCGGCACGCTGACGTTGCCGTGCGGCATCGGGATGATGCGCGGCCCCAGCGACATGACGGCGCTGGCGGGGCGGAGGAATTCGATCAGCTCGCCATACTGATCCGCCGGGATGGTGAAGCCGCCGGCGGAGCCGATGCTGGAGGACAGCGCGCGGGCGATGATCTGGCCCTGCGGCCCCCAGGTGCGGGCCGCCCAGTCGGAGGCCTCGCGGGCGCCGCTGCGGCCGGCCGCGGCAACCGCCATGATGAAGCGGGCGGCGTTGGTGCCCGGCACATAGTTGGCCGGCTGCGCCCAGGTGCGCTGGTCGCCGCCGGCGCCGCTGGTCGGGCCGGCCGCTGTGTCGGCACGGGCGGCTTCGTCGATCGCCAGCGCGCGGAAGTCGGCCAGAGCGGTGCCGCTGTCCTCATGGGTGGCGGCGAAGGCGTCGGGCAGGCGCAGCGCGCGCACCGTGTCGCGGATGCCGGTGACGCGGGCACGTTCCTGCACGAGAATCTGCTCGGTGGTCGGACCGGCCGGAACGTCCGGTCGGGCCGCGTTGGGGGTGGTCGACATGCGGAGCTCCTGGTTGATGGGCCGATCGGCCCTGGGGTGGGAACGCGTGACGGCGCCGGCATCTGCCGGAACCGGGACGAAGGAAACCTCTAACGGCTCCCAGTCGGTGGCGGTGCGCACCGGCGGGTTGCTGGCCAGGTCGACGGTCTCGGCGTAGGTGCAATAGCTGACCGAAACCGTGCGCAGGATGCCCTGGCGCACCAGGTTGAAGGCCGTTTCGCCGGCCGGGGTGCCGGAGGCGAACCGGATACGGCAGGTGCCCATGGCGCCCTGGATACGGGCCGAGCCGGGCACGACGCAGCCGACCATGGAATCGATGCTGTAGGCGTCATGCACCGCCAGCACCGCGGCGCCGGCATTGAGCCGGCCGAGGCGGACGGCACCCGGCGCCAGCGACAGGCGCTCGACATAGGCCCCGTCATACCAGTCCATCCGCACCACATCGGCGCCGGTCGTCCAGATCACGTCGACCTCGCGGGCTTCGACATCGAGGCTGGCGGGGGCGAAGCTGGCGGTGCCGGCAGCGGCGCGCGTCATCGGAATACCGACGCGGCGCCGGCGGTTGCTCGGAGAGCCGGTCGGCATCGAACGGACGGGCGCGCCTTCCTCGGCGGTCTCGCCGTCCGTCATGTCTTCCTCGGCCTGTTCGTCCGGCGTTTCGGCGGCTTCCTCGGCCGCGTCATCCGCCGCGGCGCGGGCGGCATCCTCGGCGATCGGGTCATCAGTCATGGGCAGCTCCTGCGGTCAGTCCTGCGCGCCGAGCGCGCGAACAAGGGCGAGAATTTCGGCCATCCGATCGCCGGTGGCGCTGGTTTCGATCAGTTTTTCCGCCTCAGGCTTGGTCTCGGCATCTTCCTCCGGCGGCGCACTGGTGAGCGGCTGGCCGGCGCCTTTGGCGTTGGTGAGGCGGGGGTCGATGTCGAGGATGACCTTGTAGCGGTCGAGAATTTCGTTGCAGCGGGCGATTTCTTCGATCTGGGTGTCGATATCGTAGCCCTCGGCGGCCAGGGCCTGCGCCAGGGTGGATTGGCCGCTGCGCACGCGCAGCAGGATGGCGGTGGCTTCCTTGACCGGGTCGATTGCCTCCCACGCCGGCGGGTGCCAGGCGTGGCCGTAGCCGGTGCTGGCGGGCAGCAGGCCGGCGCCGATCGCGGCGTCGATAAACTCGCGATAGGCCGGGCCGAGGATTTGTGGAACGATGGTCAACCGCTGCACCGCCCGCACCATGGCGCGGACGCCGAGCACGCCAAACCGGATCGACGAAAAGTTGGTCTGGCTCAGGTCGCCCGACACGATTTCGTAGGTCAGCCCAACCCCGGCGGAGATCGATTGGAGGGCGCTTTTCTTGAACGGGGAGAACCCGAGCCCGTCTTTCGGGTCGGCGAAGCGCACGTCGGAGGCGTCGTTGAGGTAGCCGACGAGGCCGGGTTCGAGCATTTCGATGGTGTTGCCGGCGGCATCGCGGGCCTGCG
Organism: uncultured Paracraurococcus sp.; assembly: GCA_903896535.1. Lineage (GTDB taxonomy): Bacteria > Pseudomonadota > Alphaproteobacteria > Acetobacterales > Acetobacteraceae > CAITYE01. The sequence goes on along the minus strand of CAITYE010000137.1, from coordinate 30,494 downwards.
GCAGCAGGCTGGCGGCATTGCCGCCCTCGGTTTCGTTGCCGACGACGAAGGCGGCGAACGAGGCCTCGAAGCGCTTGCGGTATTGCTCGGCCTCCTCGTAGTCGTCGAGCGTACGGAAGCGGACGATGGAAGGCGTGAGCCAGGGGATGCCACGCACCTGGCCGGGGCGCAGTTCCTCGAAGCAATGCAGCACCTGCGCGGCCGGGATCAGGTTGGAGCGGGCGGCGGCGCCGGTGCGCAGCGCGCCGTCGCCGGGGTGCTGCTCGTAAAGCCAATATCCGAGCCGGCGCTCGCTCTGATCGATCCGCACGCCGGCAAGGGTGCGCGTGCCGTCGTCGCCGGGTTCGTTCTTGAGATGGTTGATGAGTTCGCCTTCCATCACCTGCCATTGTAGCGGCACCGGCAAGCCATCCGAGACGGGACGCCGCCAGCGGCGCCAGAGGATTTCCCCGCCCTCGACGATCGCCCGGGCAGAGAGGCGCTGGAGGCCGGCGAAGCTGTGCCGGTTGGCGGCGTGCGCGGTATGCCCCCAATCGGCCCACAGCGCCGCAATTTTCTTGTCGAGAGCGGCGTTTCCCGACTTTGGCTGGAGCCGGATGCCCTCGCCGACCAGCATATCCGTCAGCGCGTCGACGGCGCGGCGGGCGTGCGGGTTGTTGCGGGTCAAATCATGCGAGCGGGCGCGCAGCCAGGGCAGGGCGTAGTAGATTTCGGCATTGGCCGAGCTGAAGGGCACGCCCCAGCCCTCGGTGCCGCGGCTGAAGCGGCCGGCATCGTAATAGCGCTGCTTGGCGGCGGTGACGGCGAGCTGCTGGCGTGCCTGCATCCGGCGCAGGCCGGCCTCCGGCGAAATCCAGGCGACCGCGCGGTCAATCGCGGTGGGGCGGGTGACGGGGCGTGCCATCAGGGGCGCCGATAATAGGTGCGGCGGGTCAACGTCTTCGGCGGCGCGTCCTGGTTGTGCTCCAACACGCGGCGCATGCGGTCGAGCAGCTCGATGGCGGCTTTGGGCTCCAGGTATTGAACCTCGCCGCGACCGTCGTAGCGGACGCGCTGCACGCCGCTGGCGATCTGCGATTGCAGGGCCGCATATTGCGCCTGGGTGAACTCGGGAAGCTGCGAGGCCATGATCTACCTTCTCAGCCAGCTCGGCTTGGTCGCCGGCCGGATGCGTGGGGGCGGCGCGGCGGCAGCCTGGGTCGGCGGGGGCGCCGGTTCGGCCTGTCGCGGGGGGTCGGGCGCCTCGAAAGCGCGTTGGAACAGGTCACCCGGGTCATCGTGGTCGGGAGCGCCTGGCGGCCGGGCCGGTTCGCGCTCGGCCTCGATGCGATCCCAGTCCTGTTCGCCGAGGCGGCGCCAATCGACGCGAATGGCGGCGGCCTCGGCGTAGATCATCGTGTCCAGCACTTCGGCGCGGGTGCTGGGGTCCTTTTCCCAGCGGAATTCGGTGTAGCCGCGCCGGTTGCGATGGGCGACGCGGCGCTCGGCGCAAAGCTGGCGGAAATATTCGTCGGGCAGTCCCGTCGGGAAGGCGACATGACCGCGGGCCTGCGGATCGTCCTTGCGCAGATCCTCGTAGAGGCTGCCTTTGAGGCCGGAGACGCCGACCCACCAGAGCCGAATGCCGGTGCGGGCCTTTTTGCCCTTGAACGTCAGCTCGTCCGTGATGCGATGTTGCAGCGGGACGGCGTTCTCGAAGCGGGAGCCGCGAATAGCCATCACCTCGGTGCGTGAATGGGTGCGTGCCCACGACAAAACGTGCTCGGTCCAGTTGCCGGCGTCGATCGCGAGCTGGTCGATCGGCCGCTGGCGCCCCTGCCAGTCGCGCCATTTGCGCTTGCGCAGGGCATCCAGGACAATCCGGGCGGGATCGGAGCTGATATCGCCCTCGATCTCGCCATAGTCGATCACGAAGCGCTTGCGGTGCCGTCCCCAGCCCACCAGGTGCCATTCCAGCCGGTTGCCCTGGCAATCGACGCCCAGCGTCAGCAGGAGGGCGCCAGGCGGCACGATTCCGAGAGGGTGGCCGTTGCTGTTGGCGCGATCGCGCAGGGCTTCCCAGGGCGGCGCTTCGCCGGCGGACTTGTAGGCGAGGCCGAGCACGTCGTTGAAGAAGGTTTGCTGCTTTTCCGGGTCACCCCGGGCGGCGATCCAGGCGTGGCCAATGTTCGACCAGGTCTCCAGCGGGCTGTAGGCGGTCCAGAGATGGAACCCGACCGTGGGTGCGCCGGGGTTGTGTGCCACCCAGGCGCCGGCGGCGATCATGGCGCGCTTGGCCGAGGGCGGGATGTCTTTCGAGCAGGCCGGGCAGACGAACTGGGCGGCGCCGGGGTCATCTTCCGGGATCGACAGGTTTTCCCACACCAGCGCGTGGTGATGGCCGCAGTGCGGGCAGGGGACGTGCCAGTGTTCCTGGGTGCTGCGCTCAAACGCGGCGGTGATCCGGCAGTTATGTTCGGTCAGCGGGGTGCTGATCTTGAAGATTTTCGCGCCGAGCTTGAGGTAGGCCTTGCTGCGGCTGTCGGCCTGGCTTTCCGGGTCGCCGGCCTCGTTGTTGACCCATTTCGACAGGTCATCTTGCACCTGGCGGGAGACGCTGATCATCGAGAGCGAGGCAGCGGAGTTGGCGCCCGAGATGATCAACCAGCCGCGGCCGTCAGGGGTGGACTGGTAGAGGGTGCTGTTGTCGCCGGATTTGGTCGATTCGGCGGCCATCAGAGGCTTTTCGTCGGTGCCGTTGCGCCGCGCGTCGATCGGGCGGAGCATCGGGCGCCATTTGGTCCGCACCCAGCGGATAGCGTTGTCGGTGGTGGGGTGGACGTAGAGGGTGGGGCCGGGATCGACATCGAGGCTGGCGGCGGTGAAGATTTGCGCCAGCACGGAACCGCCGAGCTGGGCGGATTTGCGGAAAGCGACGACGTTGGCCGGGTGCTCGGGGCCGAGGACTTCGAGAATGCGCGCGAAGTAGGGGAAGGCGGCCGGGTTGTAGCGGCCCGGGAAGGGCGATTCGCTGCCGAATTCGATATGCGAGGCGGCCCAGAGGTTGAAGTCGACCGGGGGCGCCGGCTCTAGGACAGCGGCGGCGAGCTGGTAGGAGGCTCGGGCGGGGTTGGCGATGGGTTGGAGGGCTGCGCGCATGGGGCGGTGGCGAATTCCGGTTCGATCGCGGCGGCTTGGCGGGCATCGTGGGCGAGTTTCTGGCGCAGTTCCCGAAACCGGGCGCGTAGCCAGACGGCGAGGGTGCGTTCGTCGCGGGTTTCGAGCGTGGCGAGCTGCTCGGAGAGGGTCGGGAGCCAGCGCTCGACGGCCTGGACGGTCTCGGCCAGGCGCTTGCCGTATTCGCGCTCGGCGTCGGCACGGATCAGCCAGGTGCCGTTGCGTTCCTGCTCGTCGGCGAAGGCGCGGGCGGAGCGAATTTCGGCTTCCTCGGCGCGGGCGCGGAGGAGGCGGGACTGGTCGTTGGGCTCGGTGGGGACGGTCGCGACGGGGGCGGCGGCGGTCGGGGTGAAAATGTCGCGGCCGGGCTCGCGCTGGGCGAAGCCGATCTGGTGGCCGAGGGAAAGGCTGCTGCCGAGTTGCGCGTCGGCAATAGCCACGTCGATCCGGGCACTCCGCCCCTCGCCGACCAGAGCCGGCGCGGTAAGGCGTCCGCGCTTGATCCAATCCGACACCGCGGCGGGCGATCGATCCTTCAGCCGGGCGTACTCGAGCTTGGTGACGACATGGCGCGCGGCAGGGGAGGCGGTTTGCGGCGAGGGTGTCATATTTTCCGCGTCATTTCAGTCGGTTTCAGCCGTCACCTTCAATTTCAGTCATTCACTTCACCCGGTATCTGGAAACCATATGCGCTCTGCGCGTCCGTATTCGCCCCCTTGGGGAAGGACCCAATCGTTTTTTGATGGGCTGACCCCCCCATTCGTGCATTGCAGAATGCGAGGGCGGCCGACGGTCAAAGCTGGGCCGCCTGGCGTCGTGGCGACGTGGCGAAGCGCCCGCATCAGATGACCTCGATCCCGCCGCGCCCCATCGTCGCCGTGGTGTGGTGGCCGAACATCGCGACGGTCACCCGCACCCATTTCGACCCGGCGTGCTGGACGATCGCCTCGCAGCCGGCCAGGGGGCCTTCGGTGATCTTGACCGCCGAGCCGGGCTCGATCGCCTCATCCTCATCCGATCGCGCGTCGATCAAGCCGTCTTCGTTTGCCGCCGCGATCAGGCCTTCGACGAAGCCTCGCGGCTCGACCGGGCTGGGCCGCTCCCCCGATCCGCCAAGCAGTCGCCGCGGCGGGGTGGCCTTGGACCGCGACAAGATCTCCCAACCCGGCACATCCAGATCGAGCAGGACGAAGACATATCCAGAATAGACCGGCCGCTTCACCCCGCTGTCATCCTCGATCATCAGCGGGAAATGATACTCGACCCCTCCCGCCTTCAGCACTTCGATGACCGCGTCTTCGGCGCCGGGCCATGTGGCGACGCAATACCAGCGCGGGCCACAAGTGCGCAGGACGGGCGATGCCAACATCGCCTTGCGACCAGCGCCAGGCCGAGGTCCTCCGCTGTTGGGGCGCGGCCCACCCGCATTCTTGCGTGGGCCGCCATGTCTCAAAATCTTGCTGCTGATTTCCGCCCGGTTTTCACCATGGCTGCCGCACTCCGGGTGCCCAGAGGGCCGCGGAGCGTCGTTGCCGATTATGCGATCATCGACCGAGTCGCAAGCGGAATTCGCAGTCTCGGGATAGGTCTCGGGCGCCTCACAGGTCCTCACAGCGTTTCTCACAGACCAACCTCCTGACTTTACTCATATAAATTATTACTGTGAGAACTGTGAGACTGTGAGGACGGTTGGTGGTGAACGGACGGCCCTTCTCTGGGCTTTTCCACCTTTTATCCTCACAGCCTCACAGCAAGCGTTATCAAAGGCTTGCGCCTCACAGGTTTCTCACAGCCCCTCACAGCCGCACAGCTAATCGTCATCCGGCGGGTCCCAATCGGCGCGGGATATCCAGATCGCCGGACCCGACACGCCACCGATGCGAACGTTTTTGTGCCGCCATTCCACCGCCGAGGGATGCCGCAACATCTCATAGGTCCATCGGTCCCCATCCCACACCGTCCCGCCGAACAACGCCCTGAGTTCATTGACGGTTCGGCCAAACCAGATGCCATCGCCATCGGCCCCTCGCGGCACCGGACGCTGCTGCTTATCCTTGAGATCGGTTGCCCGGATCACCCTGATACCGCTGCGCATCAGCAGCCGCCGGGTCGGATCGGCCTCGCTGTCGGTCGCCGCCTCGAACGTCTCGCGCACCAGCACGCCGACCTGCTCCAGGTCAGTGCTGCGGTCGCGCTGGATGGTCCGCCCGGCCAAATGCTGCACCATGCGGCGCGGCCCATCCTCCAGCGCGACGGCCGCCGCGCCACGGATGAACGCCCCGATCGCGCCAACGCCATCGAGCGCCTGCGCCTCGGTCGGCACGCCATCCTCGGCCAGCACCCACCAGGTCGCCAGAATGGCGCCGATCTGGTCCATTTCCCGGGCCGCGCATTGCGCCCGCGCCAGCGCCGCGCGGTAGGCGTCCCGCGCCAGCAGCCACCGATCCCAACCCTCGATCGCGCGGCCCCACAGCGCCGGCCCCTGTTCCTTCGCCCAGGCCGCCGCCGCCTCCATCTTGGCGCGATGATCCTCGCCGGCGCCGGGCTTGCGCAGATCGACCACGGTGAAGCGATCGCGGTGCTGCGGCCCCATATCGGGCGGATTGACCGTCGCCATGATCACGTTGCAGCGGACCTCGAACGAGCGCCCACGCCCATCCATAGTCCCACGCAATCCCTTGGTGCCGTCGTTTGAACTGGCCGAGAGCACGAAATCGAGCAGGTTCTGCGCCCCGCGCTGATCCACCCGATCGCCGGCCTCATCGATGAACACGCCGCTCGGCCGCCCATCGATCGCGTTCTCGATGCCGGATTTGGTGGTGTCGGTGCTGTAGGAATGCGCCGGCACACAGGCCCTGAGCAGATCGAGCAGCAGCGACTTGCCCGAGCCGGTGCCGCCGATCAGATACCCGTTCGCCCGCCACCGCGCGGCGGCGCCATAATAGCCGATCCCCATCAGCCCGAGCACCACGATATCGGCACCCGGATTGCGGAACGACCACAGATCCCGGATCGTCGCCTGCAGTTGCTGCGCCACGCTCGCCGGCGCCGCGAAGCCCGGATCACCCGGCGCCGACGGCTCGCCATCCGATCGCGGCGCACCCGGCCGCGGCGCCGGCCATTCCACCCGCCAGACCTGGTTGCCGCCACGATAGCCCGACGGCGCCCAGCGATCGCCGGACAGCACGTAATCACCGACATGCACCACCGGGCTGCCATCGTCGCCGCGCCACACCCCGGGTCCGCGCAACACCACATGCGGCCCATAAAGCCCGGCCTTGCGGCACAGCCGCATCAGGCACTCGCCGGCGGCGGCATGGTTCATGCCGATGGTCTCGGTTTTCTCGGCTTCGACCCCCTCGACCGTCTCGGTGTATTTGCGCACCCGGGGAAACCACTTCATCAGCCAATCGCCCTCGCCGACGAACAGCGTCACCAGCTCGGAGCGCGAGCCCATCTGCCGCGCCGAGAGCTGCCGCTTCTGCCCGTCGATATCGAGGAAATGAAAAACCCCGTCCTGGTGACCCAGCGGCACCAGCGGGCAGGTGCTCTCGGGCGACGGCGGCGGCAGGGCGGGCGAGGGAGGCCCGTCATTGCCTTTTCTGCCGCCGCGCGCCTTCCTGCCGCTCAAGGGCTGTACTGCATTTTTTTCGCCGCCGCCGCCCTCCACCACCGACAGATGCGCCGCCTTCGGTGCGCCGAGCACGCCCGCCCGCACCTTTTCCCGTCCATCGGTCATGCCGCTTCGCCCTCGTTCTTGCCCGGGCCTTGCTGGCCCGTTGCGATTGCCGCGATCGGTCGCGCCGCTTTGCCGCCGGGATGGCAGATCGCGCAGCCGATCCCGTCCCGCAGGATTTCCCACGACGCATTACCGCAGGCCGCGCACACCTGGCCCTGACGCGGCGGCCCGAATTCGGCCGGCCACGAGACCGGGAGTTGCGGCCGATCCAGCACCAGGCGCCACCCGGCCGCCCAGAGCTGCCGGTCGAACAGCGCGGCATCGCAGTGGCGGCAGATCATCGCCTCCCGCGTCACCGGCTTGCTGCACGCCGGGCATTTCCGGGCGGCGGCGCTCATGCTGACCGCTCTGCAGAAGGGGGTGCCGGGGGAGGAGAAATGCGACGCATCTAGCCCTCGACGCCCTGCAGGATGTCATTCCAGTCCGCACCCGGCACCGGCGGCATCGCGACATGCACATCCCGCCCCTCGGACTGATAATGCGCGACGGCCGCGGCGAGCTTGGCCTCGACCATGGCGTTGTCGAGGTCATTGTCGGCCGCCAGGATCACCCGGCGGATGGTCGCGGGCAGCGCCAGGCGCCCCATGTTGAAACTCGCCACGGCGCACAGCACGCGCAGCTCAGGGCAGGCGATCGCGACGGACAAGGCGGTCTCGATCCCCTCGGCGATCGCCACCGCGTCGCCTTCGGGGGCCTCGCGCAACGGCTTGCCCGAGGCCCCGCGCCACAGCGAGATGAACCCGCCGGTGAAGGCACCCAGCGCCATTTTCGGCTGCTGCAACGGCGCCTTTTTCCAGCGCCCATCGATCCGCGCCAGCCATATCCGATGGGTCGCGATATGCTGCCCCTCGCCATCATTGATCGCCGCCACCAGCGCCGGCCACGCCGCCTGGCTTTCCTCGTTGTGCAGCCCGGGATGGAATCGCAGGGCACGCGGCTGGCGGCCGAGCTGCGCCAGATCGATGCCGCGCCCGGCGAGATACTCTGCTGCCGGCGTGCCGGCGAGCCGCTCCTGCGCATCGAGATAGAGCCGGACGGCGAGTTTGCGCTTCCACTCCCGCCGCCGCGCCGCCTCGGCCTCGGCCGCCGCATCGTCGACCGGCGGCGGCATCGCAGCGCGCACCTGTTCCGGCGGAGTCGCGTCGCTGATCCCAAGCCAGGACTTCGCCCATTTGATCGCCGGCCCGACATCGCCGCCATAGAGCACATAGGCCACCAGCCCCAGCGCGTCGCCGCCTTCGCGGCTGGCGAACTCGAACCACATACCCTTTTCCGGCCCCACCAGGTGGATGCGGAAGGAGCCGGGATTGCGGTCATGCCGCGTCGGGTTGCGCACCACCCATTCGCCGCCGATCACCGTGCCGCCGGGCGCGAGCCGATCCACCAGGTCGCGGATGCGCCCCGCCAGCATGCTGGAGATTTCGTGCGGCGTGAGGCGCTCGGCGGATGACATCAGCGCTGGATTTTCCGCACCACGAACGGCGGCAGGAAATGCTGGCGCCGCTTGGCATTGACCCGCGGCAGATCGTCCGCATGGTCGAAGGAGATGCCGCGCTCCCCGGCCCAGCGGCGGATTTGATCGAGCGAGGCTTCCACCGCCGTCGTGCTGACGGGTGGTGTCATGCTGCCCGCTTCCTGCCTGGGGGGTGCGGGGGGAGAGGCGACAGGCGAAGACACTGGCGCGGCCGCGGGAGCCGGAGCCGGCACGGGCGGCGCGGCGACGGGAACGGACGCCGGCACGACAGGCGGCGCGGCCACCGATTTCGTCTGACCGTGATAGCCAGGCGGCCGCTTCAATCGCAGGTAGGCCGCCCGCACCGCCAGCCGATCGCGTGGCATCACCGGGCCGGACAAAGCATTCACCGCGATATGCAGCGCCGCGACATCGATGCCCTTCGGCCAGCCCTCCACCAGAACCGCGTCACGCGCCGGCGACCAGAGCGATGGGCGGCGTTGCCGCTCGGCCGGCGCTGGTACCGGTACCGGCGGCTCGACCGCCGCGAGCGCGTCCGGCGCCGCTATCTGCATAGCCGGCTCCGCTATCTGCATAGCCGGCTCCGCTATCTGCATATCCGGCACCAGCATCGCCGTGACCGGCGCAGATATCGGCGCAAGCACTGGAGCCGGCGGCGCCGTCACACGCCCGGGCACCGCCTCCAGCGCCGCGACCAGGCGCTCGATCAGCCCCCCCATGTGTGGCGTCACATCAAGCAGCAGCCGAAGGGTGATTTCCATCACGCGAGCTCCCAAAAGGTTCGCCGGTCAGTTCGGGGAATGAAACAGCGCGCGGTATGGTCCGCGCAGTAGCTGCGGCCGGGCACCGTGGCCGCGCCGCAGAACAAGGTGCGGGCGCCGGCCGGCTCGCCCGCAATAAACTGGCAAGCCCCCCGCCGCACCGGCAGCGCCACCACCACGCCGAGGCGCGGCACGGCGATCGGCGCCACCGTGGCGGGCGCGGGAACCGGCGCGGCATTCGCCAGCGGCGCCAATGTCACCCGCTTTGCCGCCCCCGCCAGCGGCTTCGCCCGCGGCACCCGCGGCGGCCCACGCCGCTTCAGCGGCGACGGCCGCGCCAACCCGATGCGATGGGCACGGCCGACGACGGCGTTTTTCGACCGGCCCACGCGCTCGCCGATCTTCGCGGTCGACAATCCCTCCGCCCACAGCGCGCGAAGCTGATCGTCACCGGCCGGGGTCCACGGCTCCTGGGAAACGCTGCTCATGCTCGAGACCTCCCGCACATCATCCCGCTAGGTAGTTTCCGACTCTGCCGCCCGCGCGAAATCGCGCGCAGGGTTCGGCTATCGGGACGTCCTCCCCGTTCCGAAAAAGGGCCGGCGGCGGGGTTCGTTACGCACCACCGCCGGTCAAGTTTGGAAGGCAGGAAACGTCCAGCGCATGGGCGGGTGCGCCACCCCACGGCCGCAACGGCCGCCTCGTGGGCAACTGTTAAGCGATGCTTAAAAGTTGCCGATTTCATCGCGGAATCGCCTGATCCGCTGCAACCGCCAGCGCCGTGCCGCGTTGCAACCAGGACCGCGATCGCGCCAGCCACGCCGGCCCGGCGGACGTATGAACATAAACCGCGAGCGCCCCCCGCGCCGCCCATAGGCAGACCTGCGCCCGCGCCTGGAGCACCCGCACGCGGACGACGGCCCGAAACAGCACGATCATGCGGCCTCGTCCCCCACCAGGGCGGCGAGGCTCGCCAGCTCGGCGCGCAACCGATCCTGCCGGCGCCGCAGCACGTCGCGGTGGCGGGTGCGCATGGCATCGAGCTCCGCCGCCCGCCACGCCGCCGGCTGGCGGTACCAGGCCTGCTGCGTCCGCCGATACCCCAGCCCCAGCGCCCGCGCCGCCCGCCCGATCGCGGTTTTCACCGAGTCCCCGGGCAACCACGGCTCGGCCGCCGCCCGCACGATCCGCTGCGCCTCGGCCTCGACCCCCTCAACCGTGTGCGACATGGGCAGAATCCTGTTCTGATTGTGCACGTTCCTGAACTCCGTCTGTGGTGTTGTTCGATCCATGGACGGACGAACGATCACCACAGACGCACGAAGCCCCGGCCGGGCGGTGGAACGCCAAGCCGGGGCTGAAAGGCATCATCGCGCCGCCTTTTCCCTTTCCGGGACGTTGACGAAAACGCGCTGGACTCCCAACGCCGCGAGATTGGCCTGGAACTGGGCGAGCCCTGTCTCGCTCATTAAGCTGAACCGGAACTTCTTGCTGGGTGCCCGCGCCGCGAGTTCCTCGCGCACGATCTGCCGCACGACATCCTGCGTCTGCTGGTCCATGGCGATGATTTCCTGGGGGTGGGGACGTGGTGACATCACGCGGCCCGCTCGTTGCGGGGGCAGTGGAAGCGGGGCAGGATCGGCGCGCAACCGGCTTGGGAGACCGATCGATGCGCGGATTTCTTGGCGCGCTGTTCGCCATTGGGTTGGCCTTCGCGGCCATCGGCGAAGCCGGGGCCGACGACGACATGACCGCTGATGGCTATCTGAATGAGACCGAACTCACCGACATGATTCTTCGCCTGCATCCGCGCCTTACTTTTGCCAGTTCGTTCATCGGCATTGCCCGCACTTGCAACGCCCGTGACACGTTCTGGCAACTGTATGCCGAAGAGGCGGTTACTTTCTTCGCAATGCAACCTGAGTATGAGCGCGGCACCAGAGGGTGGGGGGCAAGCAAAGCTTTGCGGTTTATTAAAGATAGCTTGCACGAAGGCGAAGCCGCGACCGGCGAGCATCTTAAATCCGAGGGATCGACGAAGATATGGTGCGCAAAGCTTGCGCGCGAGCCCCGATTTATTGCGCTCGAAGCAACTATCCGGGCGTTCATGCTTCTCAAGCATCATACCCTTGAAATGCCATGGGAGCCCTGACATCACGCCGGCACCTCGCCGAACAAGTCCGGCCGAAGGTCTCTAGGCGTAAGTTTCGTCGCCTCAGCGATGGCGCGGACGCGGTCGGCCGGGATGCGCTTCCATTGCGAGATGGCCTGGGGTCGCACCCCAGCCGCCTCGGCGAGCGCCTTGACGCTCCCTGCCACCCTTATCGCTCGCTCGATTGGCTTTCGGTCCATACCATATGAAAGACAGACTTTCGGCATGACCGCAAGTATTTCTTTACGAGACGGCCGGGCCTGCTTTCGGCAAAATGAAAGCATGTCTTTTGCCGAAAACCTGAAGCGCCTCCTGACGGAACGCGGCATCTCGCATGCCGAGCTTGGACGCCACCTGAACATCAGCGGCCAAGCCGTTAGTCAGTGGTTAAGCACTTGCGGAACGGCACCCCGGCATGCGCGCCTTCGCGAAATCGCCGCATTTTTTCAAATCCCTGTTAGCGCGCTGACGGATGAGATCGCCGGCTTCTCCGATGCCGGGCTCGCGTTCGCATCCCCACCTGGCGCCCGACTGATCCCCGACATCGAGGCGAGCGACCCGGCCGAGGATGAGGGCTATGAGGATCTGATCGACGCGGCCGAGGCGATGCTCGCCGCCGAGAACGCCAATTTCACCCCCAAGGAACTTGCCTTGCTCGCCAAGGAACTCTGGCGCGAATTTCAGGATGACGCCTCCGGCCGCCCCGTGGCGGACCGGGTGCAGGACGTCATCGAGCGCCGCCGCCTGATGATCCAAACCGCCAAGCGCCTGCGCATCGGCCGCTGGCGGGCGCCAAGGTGATTGATCTCGGCGCCTTGGCCGGGTTCGCCATGACGGGCATCGAGTGGGTCAGTGACAATAGCGTCCGGTTCACGCAAGCTGGCAGCATGCTCGGTGGCGCAGCCGGTGCCTGGAGCTGGTGGCACGCGCGCCGCAAGGAGCGCCGCGCGACATGGCCCTATGTGCGGCTTGTCGCTCACCTTGACCCCACCCGCGACAACGTCATGCAGGTCTGGATACGCGTGCGAAATCGGTCGGACGACCATCTTGTCCTGCATGACCTCCGCCTCCAGGCGATCCAGGACCAGCCGATCAAAATCAGGCTAACCACCACACCGATCAGGGCCGCCAGCGACAGCACCTGAATCGCGCCAACCTCTTTTTCCAACCACAGCACCCGCGTGCCGAGGCGCAGCACGGCATCACCATCGATAGTCCCGTCCATCCATCCCTCCTGTCGCCCACCATCGGGCGAGGGACGGTAACACGCACAACGCAAGTTTGTCTTTCGATTTAGCTTGTCGGTATTCGTAAGATATGCTTTCGTTCGCCATCGCATCCCGCGATGGAGGCCACCATGGAAGCCGATCACCCCGACATCGTCCTGATGCGCCGCCTGCGCGGCATCGAGGGCGGCGCCAATTTCCTCCCCCGTAACCTCGGCGCCGGCCAGCTTCGCGCGACCGGCTATCTCGCCTTCCTCGCCCTCAGCGCCGCCGCCATCATCGCCACGGCGGCGCTGTTCTATTGGCTGGCCGGTGCACGATGACCCCCGCGAGCCCCCTCCGCGACTGGTCCGTCGCCCATTTCGAGGCCCGCTGCCGCCGCGCCCGCATCCGCCGCACCGCCGCCGCGATCATCACCATCATCGTCACCGGCGCCGCCACCTGGTGCGCCGTGGCGCTCGTCGTGCACGGCGGGCTGTGATGGCATCGGAGCACCCTCTCGCCGACACCGGCCTGCAGGCGCTCGATGCGCTGCTGGCGGCGGTGCCCGGCAGCCCGGCGCATGCGGCGGCGCGGCGCCAGCTCTACGCCCTGTTCGTCCGGCTCGGCGCCATCGAATGGGGCTATGCCGAGCTGGTCGCCGAGCAGATCGAGCAGAACCGGATCGACGGCATCTATCCCCGCGCCCACACCGCCGAGGTCGTCGTCTTTCCGGTGCCGGGCTGATGCCGCGTGAATCGGCCTTGCCGGGACAGATCGAGGAACGGTTCGAGCGTGGCGCCTCGATTCTCCATCGCGGGCTGTTGCTGGCCTACGCCTTCCCCGCCGAGGGCCGGCCGCCGCGCGTGCCCGACGCCTTCCGCTGGTTCGTCTCCGACGGCGCCGAGTGGCGGCTCATCGATATCCGCGCCGTCTGCCGCCGCGCCGGCGCCGTGGTGCCGCTCGAACTGACCGCGCCCTACTTCGCCGCCGCCTACCGCGAGTGGATCGAGGCGGCGGCGCGCTGCCTCGTGTCCGTCACCGTCAACACCCATCCCCCCATCCCCACCGCCACGCCGCAGCCGCGGCCGTGGTGGCTGTTCGACTAGAGGTCCCCTATGCAAATCGCCCTCGATGCCATCGATTTCCCGAAAGCCGCGATCCGCAAACGAACCGACGCCGTCGCCGTCGAACGCATGCGCGCCTCGCTCGCCAGCGACGCCGGCCAGGTGACGCCGATCCTGGTGATCCCCAACGGCAACCGCTTCGTCTGCATCGACGGCCGTCACCGCGTCGCCGCCGCGAAGGCGCTGGCATGGAAGGAAATCTGGGCCGAGAAGGCGGCGAATTTCACCGCAGACTACGAGACCCTCGCCGGCGGCGTGGCCAACGCGGTGCGCGCGCCGCTGGAGCCGCTCGATCTGTGGCGGCTGATGGTCAGCCTGCAGGAGGACGGCCGCAGCCTCGATGCCGCCGCCCAGACCCTCGGCATCACCAAGCGCCACGCCCAGCAGCTCGACCGCCTCGGCCGGCTCGATCAGTCCGTCATGGCGCTGATCGAGGAGGAGGACGAGATTCCGCCATGGCATTTCCTCGCCCAGATCGCCTCCGCCCCGCGCGACATGCAGGCCAAGGCGGCGAAGGTGAAGGACGCGGTGCGACGCTGGACCGCAGCCGGGGTCGAATATGTTGAGGTCAACTGGTGGGAGATCGCCCGCCTCTGCACCAAGCCCGGCACCCGCATCCCCAGCGAGCGCGCCATCTTCGACACCGAGAAGGCTGGCGTCGTGTTCGAGCAGGACATTTTCGCCGAGCCCGGCAGCCGGATGGAATGGACCACGCTGGACGTCGCCGGCTTCATGGCAGCGCAGAAGGCGGCGATCGAGGCCGAGATCGCAGCCCGCCTCAAGCGCAAGCAACAGGCGGTCACGGTCGAATGGAACCCCACCCGCGGCGAAATGAAGCTGCCCAAGCAGTACGACGCGACCGACGGCGACCCCGACAAGCCCAAGAAAACCGAAGTCGTCCTGATCTCCCTCACCGCCGACGGCACCGTGCATCGCAAGACGGCGATCGACGCCAAGGCCGCGCGCGAGGCCGCCGCCGCCCGCCAGAAAGCCGCCGAGAAAAAGGCCAAGGCCCCGCCGCCCGCTCCGGCTGATCCCGCGCCGCAGCCCGGCAAGCCCACCCCGGCCACGGCGGATCAGAACGAGGATGAGGATGACGCCGAGGCCGAGGACGAAGCCCCGCCCGCCCCCGTCGCCGATATCAGCCCCATCACCAAGGCCGGCCGTGACCTGATCGCGACGGCGAAAACCAAGGCCCTGCAGGATGCGCTGCGCGCCCCGCTTGCGCTGCCCCTTGCCGTCCCGTTCCGCGACCTCTGCGCCATGCTGGTGCTGGCGCTGCACGCCGGCAACGTCGAGGTCCGCGGCTACAACGCCGGCTACAAGCGCGACGCCGGCGCCGACCTGGTGGCGCAGCTCGTCAACCCCGCCGGACAGATCGACCCGCCCGACGATATGACGCTGGCCACCGTCGCCCGCGAAACCCTCGCCCGCGTTCTCCGCGTCGGCCTGCCCAGCCGCATCGGCATGTACGACAACCCGGATAGCGGCATCACCGCCGAATGGATCGGCAACGCCCTCGCCGCCGCCAAGCTGCTGCCCCGTTTCGACAATCCCGAGTTCCTGGCAACGGTTAACGCCACCGAACTCCGCCCAGTCGCCCTCGCCGCCGGCCTGAAACCCGCCAAAACCGCCACCGACCTCCGCCGCCAGCTCACCACCCACGCCCCCCACTGGCGCCCACCCGGCGCCACCTTCGGCGCCCCCGGCCCACACCCGTCAGCAAAGCCCCCGGTCGTTCGGGAGGAGGCGGCATGAGCGCCCGGACCGACATCCTCACCACCGCCCGCGCCTGCGCCACGGCGATCGACGCCGACGCCTTTGACCTGGCCCCACCGCACGAGCAGCGCCGCATCCTCTTTCAGTCCCAAGCCGTGCTGCGCGCCATGGCAACGCTGATTGAGACCCAGGACGCCCATATGACGCCGAGCTTGAGGGTCGCCGTCGAAATCCTCGACGAACGCCGCCGGCAGACCCAGGCAGAGGGAGCATCGAACGAGGCGGATGATCAATACGGCAACGCCCAGCTTGCGCGGGCCGCGGCGGCCTACGCGCTCGACACCGCCGCGTGCACGTATGTCGATCCCAAATCCAGGGACTGGATTGCGGGCTCGGCTCGGGCGCTCTGGCCCTGGGATGCGTCCACCTACAACCCCAAGGCCGCTCGCCGCAACCTGGTGCGGGCCGGCGCCCTGATCATCGCAGAAATCGAGCGGCTTGACCGCGCGGCGGTGTCCAATGGCTGACCGCCCCATCATCTTCTCCGCCCCGATGGTCAATGCCTTGCTCGCCGGCCGGAAGACGCAGACGCGGCGGATCATCAAGCCGCAGCCGGTGTGGAACTCCAGTTGTGGAGACCGCGACGGCTTCTGGTCCGGAGACGCATTCATGCGGGTCTCTAGCCGCTTCGCCGCCGGCGACCGGCTATGGGTGCGGGAGGCGTTCGCGGAGCATCCAGGCGGCACAATCCTCGATGCTGCCGGTGGGTGCGAGGACTTCATCGCCCCATACGTCGAATATCGCGCTGACACGGCGCGGCCATGCATCGGTAAATGGCGCTCTCCGATCCACATGCCGCGCAGCCTGTCCCGCCTGACGCTGACCGTCACCGACGTTCGGGTGCAGCGAGTGCAGGAGATCACCGAGGCCGACGCCAAGGCGGAAGGGGTCGATTGGGAAGAAGTGTGCTGCGGCGACCACAAGATGAGTTCCGGATGCTGTGGACAGCCCATCGCCCGTTCTCCTGCCGAGGTTTATGGACGCCTCTGGAACCACCTCCACGGCCCCGGCGCATGGGAGGCCGATCCCTATGTCGTCGCCCTAACGTTCGCCGTCGCGCAGAAACACATAGATGCCTGACGGGGGCGCCTGGTCGATCGAGGACGAGGCCAAGCTGCTAGGCATCAGCCGGCGGCATTTGTTCGATTTGATGCAGGGCAAGGATATCCCGGTCTTGCGCGCTGGCCGCCGCGTGCTGTTCGATCGCATCGCCCATGAGGCCATGCTGGAGGTTCTGCGATGCCGCCCCGCCGCCGCCCTGGACTTGAAGTCGTTGCCATCAAAGGCCGCGCCGCGCTCTACCTCCGCGGCTCCATCGATGGACGCCGAATTTACGAAAGCACTGGCACAGACCGCCCCGAGCTCGCGCAAGAATACCGCGCGGTCCGGGAAACAGCGCTCTACCGTGCTGCCCTTCACGGGGCGCCCGCGGACCGCCACAGCTTCGGCGAGGCCGTCAACGGCTACCTGAAGGACCGCCAGCCCGGCGAAGGCACGCGCGCCCGGCTGAACAAGCTGCTCCGCCATTTCGGCCCCCGCACCATGGTTGACGACATCGAGCAGGAGCGGATCGATCGCGCGGCCGACGCCATCCTTCGCCCCGGCTATGCGCCCCCCACCAAGCTCCGCGAGATCGTCACCCCCACCAAGGCCGTGCTGCAATGGGCGGCCGCGCGCGGCTGGTGCCGGGTGCCGGCATTCGAGCGCGGCGCACCAGGCCGCAGCCGCACCGAGTGGCTGACGCCGGCGGAAGTCGATGCTCAGATCGCCGCGGCCGAGCAGCACCTTCGCCCGCTGCTGACCTTCCTGTATGGCACTGGCGCCCGGCTCGGCGAGGCGCTTGATCTGCAATGGCAGGACGTTGACCTGCCGCACGGCCGCGCGACCCTTCGCGACACCAAGAACGGCCGCGATCGCCTGCTCCGCGATCTCCCGCCCCGCGTGATCGCCGCCCTGGCCAACCTCAAGCACCGCGACGGCCCCGTATTCCGGCAGCGCCGAGGCAAGCCCTACACCGACCGCGAACGCCTCTCCGGCGGTCAGATACGCAAGGGCTGGGCCGGCTCCCTATCGCGCGCCAAGATCACCAAACCCGTCACGCCCCACCATGCCCGCCACACCTGGGCAAGCTGGCACTACGCCATGCACAAGGACCTACTCCGCCTCAAGATAGACGGCGACTGGTCCAGCGTCGTGCTCGTCGAACGCTACGCGCACCTGGTGCCCGAGGGACTGGTACCGGAGATCAAGGAACGGTGGTTCTGGAACCACATAGAGGTGCACCCACCGGCAGTGGGCGCAATATTGGCTTGAATATATTAGGTTTATTCGCCATCGCCGCCGCCCTTACCAAGGGAGTGCTCTACCACTGAGCTAGTGCAGCGAGCGCCACGGACGGCGCCGGTTTCCTAGACTCTTGTGCAGCGGGGTGCAACCCCCATCGACGGGAACAGTGCATGAACCGGCACGCGAATGCACGGGGATGTGGTGCAGAAGCGGTGCAGGTGTTCGCAGGGTGTTCTTGGCGCCACCAAACGACAAAAGGCCCCGAGGTTTCCCCCGGGGCCTTTTTCGTCAAGCGCGCAATATGGTCACCGGCCGGCCCCATACGGATATGGCGGCCGGCCGGCGTCTCCGTCGCTGCGGTGGCGCTCGCGATGGACGCCAGCGCGCGACCGTCGAGACTTCAGGGCGGCGACGGCAGCACCACACATGGTGGGGGCACCGTGGCCGAGCAGTCGGGCGGCCGGGCCTCGCGTGCCGTGAGGTACTCGAGGGCGGCTGTGCCGAGCTTGAGCTCGCCCGCCAGCACGCCGAGGCTCGCCGCGACGATAGGCGCGGACAGGCCGCAGCCGGCGAGCAGGATCGGCAGCAGGAGGGCGAGCGCTCGCATGGTCAGCTTGTGGGCACAGTGACCGGCACGGCCGGCACGGCGGCCGGGTTCGGCGGCGGCACGACGGGGAGGTATTTGACGCCGTTGACCACGGGGCAGAGCGCGGCCACGACGGCGGCCGTTTTGTCGGTGACGGTGACGGCGCTCTTGTCGGCCGCGTTGATCACCGCGATCACGCCGGCGCTGGCAACCTGGCCGGCCGGGCTGCAGTAGAGCTGGCCGGCGGTGATTGCTCCATTGACAAAGGTGGCGCCCTGGGGGGTCAGCGCGCCATCTTTGCAGGCGGCAAGGGAGGTCAGCAGACACACGGCCGCGAGGCCGGCGAGGGCTTTTTTCAGCATGGGTTTCTCCTGGGTTGCGCCGATGCCGCGGCGCGCGGGGTTAGGCGCCGGGGGACGACGAGGGCGCGGCAGGTTCGGATTTCGGGAGGAGCTGCTGGAGCACGTCCATCGCGATCATGGCGTTGGGCTTGGTGCCCTGCTCACGAATGAGCACGCCGAGGGCGCCGGCGCCCAGCATCCCGTAGAAGGCGATATCTTTCCACAGGCCGGGATCGATATTGACATGCGCCGCGGCGAGCAGTGCGGCGATCGTCGCCCATGTGCCGGACTCGTTGAGGCGGGCGGCGAGATACTTGGCGAGTTCCATCATCGGAGATCCTTTCAGGGTGACGCAGCGAGATGCAGGGCGAGGTCGGTGCAGCGGTCGAGGCGGGCGAGCCAGCCGTCGCCGTAGCGGCAGAAGCCGGGGCGGCTGCGGTAGCGCGCCTCGTGCAGGGCGTTGAGATGGCCGATCAGGGTGGCGCGGTCGGCGCCCTTGGCGGCGAGGGCGGTCAGTGGGCCGATCACGCCGTCGATCGTGGTGCCGACGGCCTGCTGGAGCTCGACCGCGCTTTCGTGGGGCCCGGCGTTGACGCCGAAATCGAACGTCATGGCCTCGATGCCGGGCGGCAGCAGGTCGCACCGCAGGGCGTGCCAGTAGAGCGCGCGGTAGATCGCGGAGGCCTCGGCGAGGGTGAGCAGCCGCACATCCTCGGCGGTGCACGGGTGGCCGCGCCAGTGGGTCAGCGTGGCCAGGGTGATGCCGAGATTGGTGGCGCCGCCCGGATCGTGCGGATCATTCGTGAAGCCGCCTTCTTCGCGCAGGGTGAAGGCGAAGCAGGTGTCAAACGGAGACATCACTTCGCCCCCGGGCTCATCCAGAGGTGCCAGGCGCCGATCGCCGCCGAGGTGATGACGGCGATCGCCGAGGCGGTGCTGATCATGATCAGCACGATCCGCCAGACACGGCCGCCGGCGACACCGTTGCGGGCGAGGTGGGCGAGCAGCTCGCGCTCCTCCGTGGTTAGCTCGTCGAAGGCATCTGGCTTCCCCTGCGGGACGGCGCTCGCTGGCGACATGACAATCCTCTCGGCGATAAGGTCGTTTGGGCTGCTCGAACAGTCCTGCCGGCCCTGTTGCGCCGGAGCAGGATCAAGGCGATGCGCGCGACAGGTCGAGGATTTGGGCGCCCCTCGCCTGGGTCAGTAGATTCGCGGCGACCATCGCTTGCACGCCAGCCTGGGTGAGAGCGTCGGTGACATTGACGGTCGTGGCGCCGGCCAGTTTGAGCAGAAACAACAGGACCTGCGCATTGCTCTGCCCGGCCGTGGCGATTGCTGTCTGCTCGGCTGGCGTGAGGCGGGCCATGAAATCAAGAGGGGCGATTTCGACGAGCGGACGCGCAGGGGGTGTATAGCCAGTCGGCGCGAGGGCGGAGAATGCGCCCACCACGGTGTCCAGGGTCGTGTTTGTGATCGTGATCCCATCGGCAGTGCAAGTGACCGGGCCGGTGCCAGTGCAGGCCAAGGCGCGGCCGAAACCGTCGGTCTGTGCGGCCGCAGGAAGCGCAAGCAGCACCAGCGCCGCCACGAAAATTTCGAGTTTCATGACCATGCCCTCACAGATTTGACCGCGATACAGCGCCCGCCCCACCCGCAGCACCAGTCGTGGTGGCCGTGGTGCTTCCCGCCGTGCCGGCGGTGTTCACGGCATTGAGGGTCAGCGACGGAGGCGACAAAATCAGCACCTTGGTTGCGCCGCCGTTGCCGCCCCCGCCGCCACCGCCGCCCTTCCCAGTGCCGATGCCGTTTCCGCCAACAGCCCCAGCCCCTCCGGATACGTCAAGCGCGTTGGTCGCCGTCGCACCCACGAGGGCGCCCGCGACGAGGTCGATCAAACCACCGCCGCCGCCACCGCCACCCCCACCGCCGCCAGTGTTGCCGGCAAGGCCGTTGCCGGCAACACCCCCGGGTCCGCCAAGAGCTTGAATGGCACTCGCCGCTGTGCTCGCACCGCGATTGATGACAGATGCACGGATGACAACGGCGTTACCTCCGCTTCCGCCGCCGCCGTTTCCGCCGCCGCTATTCGTGCCGTCACCTGCTCCGGCGCCCCCGCTTCCGCCGCCTTGTGCGGCCCAGATCGAATTAGCCGCCCCAGCCCCGGCCGCTGATCCGCCAGTCGTCTGTAGGTTCGGCGGGATAGGCAAACCCACCCAAGGCAACCGCTGAACAAATGTGGGAGTTGCCGCCGCGCCGCCCGCCGTCGCGCCCGCTGACGCTGTTCCGCCTGCGCCGGACGTGCCACCGTCGCCGCCGTATCCCGCATTTCGGCTAAAGCCGATACCAGCACCGCCAACTCCCGTTCCGCCGTTGGTCCCATAGCCTCCGTTAGCACCCGACGAAATGTAGGCCAAAGTCCCTGCGTAAAAGCCCGGGCCGCCGCCGGTCGCGCCCGAACCGTTTCCCCCAGCAGAGCCAAAACTGTAGATTGCCTGCGCCGGGGCGTTCGATAGATCGAGCGTTCCAGAAACATATACCACCCAACCATTTGTGTTGAGCTTCCCCGTCCCCGAGATCGTCAGGTTTGCGTAGTGCATGTCCCGTGTGAGCGTGGTCGTGCCCGACGAGATTGTGACCGTGCCGTCCGCTCCTATGCCGAAAAGAGCGGCTGCCGTGGAGAGCGGCGCATAGACGCCAGAATAGGTGATCGTCTGCCCGAAGATCGGCGCCGCAGGCCCGATCAGGACCGCGAGAAATGCCGCAAGCAGACGCCAGCGGCGCATGGTTTTGATGGTGCTCACTGGACGTCTCCGTCAAGGAAAGCGGTTGCGCTGGCGGTTTTCGTGAAGCAGCCCGTGGTGCTAAATACCGCCGTGATCCCGGTCGAGTAGTAGGATGCCGGGCCTGACCGCCAGGAGATCGCGACCGTCGACGGCGCGGCGCCGAGATAGATGCATTTCGTCGGCGTCACCGCGCCGTCCGCTGGCGCGCTGGTGGCGTTGAACAGCATCACGTATCCGGCGACGGTGCTGGTCGTCACGGTCAGGCCATACAGATTGCCAGCCGACGCCTTGAGCACGAGGCTTCCCGCGAGCGCGCTGGTCGCACTCGGTGCGATACCTGCCGCCGATGTCGCGTTCGGCGCTTGATAGACGCCGCCGATGGCGTTGGTGCCGGCGCCGAGGATCAGCCGACCGCTGGTGTCGGTCGAAATCATGCGCGTGTTGGTGCCGTCCGTGCCGCCCATCTCATACACATATGAGCCAGCCGTCGCGCCGGCGGCGATGATGCCGAGGGTGTGGACATTGAGGCGGTAGGCGCTCGAAATGGTGGTCGAGGTCAACGGATTGCCGGACCCATCGTTGAGGTTCACCGCGCCAATGACTGCCGCGCCGGTGCTGAGAGTGACGGGGAGGGGGTGGCTCGTTGAAACGCTGTTGCCATCGCCGCCTACGAGGCCAACAAGCATCCCTGGCGCTTCTGCATGCGCTATATTTTGGGCCGCCAGCGCAAGCGCCAGCGCGATCATAAGTCTGATCATCGTTACCTCACGGGGGTTGAAGAAGCGGGCCTAGCGCCAGGCGCCGGCGGAGAAGGTGCGGGAGCGCTGCGCGGCGCTGTCCCACACGGTGTAGCCCTCGAACGGCGGCTGGAAGCGCCAGGCGCCGAACAGCCAGCCGGCGACATGGTATGCGCGGTCGGCCCAGGCGCCGATCGGCGCGTCGCTGACGAGATGGACTTCGGCCTCGCCTGGCGTCGCCGGCGGCACGTTGCCGACCGTCAGGGCAACCGGCTGCACCAGCAGCTCCGGCCAGCGATGCAGGCCGCCCGTCGGCGTGTAGCTGATCCGGGCGGCGGTGGCGTCGGTGTAGGGGCGGTCGGTCGGCGAGATACGAAGATCCATCGGTATGCCGATTTCGCGCAGGTGCACCGGCAGGCGGACAACGGCGTCGTCGATCAGCACCAGGTCGGCGCCCGGCTCGGCCGCGAGTGGCGTGGTGCCGTGGCAGCCGCGATGCAGGTCCGACAGGCGATAGCGCGCCGGGCCGATCAGCTCGGCGCCGGCGAAGCGGACAAGCTCCCACGCATCCCCAGCCCGGATGGCGGCGAGGTTGATGCCGGCGAGCACGACCGCGCGGGGGGCGGCGTAGATTTCGCCGTGATCGAGCGCGACCTCGAACGACTGATCCCGCCAGTCGCCGGCGGCTGCGGCATCGAGGGCGGTGACCAGGCGGCCCATCGTCGCGGCGGCGCCGGTGCTGCACCACAGCCGGTAGCCGTCACCGCCGACGCTACGCCAGACATGCGCGCCGCCGAAGCGGGCAGCCGAGACGGCGAGCAGCGGGCGATGGCGCGGCTCGTCGCCGTCGATCGGCGGCAGATCGAGGATGATGGCCGTGATGGTGCGCGGGTCGGGGCTCATACCTAGATGCCGCCCGTGATATCGCCACCGACACCACTGCCGCCGGCGCCGAGCGATTCGGTGTTGCCGCCGCCGTCGGTGCCACCGGCGCCGCCGATATCGACCGGGGTGGTGGTGACCGGCGTGGGATCGGTGGTCGGCGTGGTGCCGGCCGCCGGCTGGGTCGATGTGGTCGGCGCCGGGGCGATGATGATGTCATAGGCGGACGGCTCATAGCTGCGCGCCTGGATTTCGACGGCGCCGGAATAGCTCGTGCGCACCACCAGGAAGCCGCGCAGCAGGCCGTTGACGTCCAGGGTGAAGCTGTCGCCGGGCTCGATGCCGAGCCAGTCCGGCCCGAGCGTGGTGGTGAGGTGTTCGCGGCCGACCCACTCGTCATCGAGCAACATCTGCGCGCGTGCGGTGATTTCATCATACGGCGCGTTGATCGTGACCGACCGGGCGGCGTGACGGCGGGTGGCGTGCGCCAGGCGCAACCGGCGCTCGCGCTTGCCGCCATCGACCCGGCGGCGGACATAGGTGGTCTCCTGCCAGTATTTGTCGTTGTCGGCGTTGACGAAGCTGACCCCCATCAGCGCATCGAGGTCGGTCTCCTGCTGGCGCTCGATGGTGAAGGGGTCGGCATTGGGGCCACTCGCGGCCGTCATGTCCGCCAGCGCGACGGTGACGGTCGGGTTTGCCCCGCGCCGCTTGAACACCACATTGCCGCCTGACTCGAACCCGTCGAACCCATACAGCTCGGCCAGCGGCGCGATCGCCTCGCGCACCGTCTGCGAGCCCGGATAGACGTAGCCGGAGACAGTGATCGACGCGATATCGGTCACGTCGATCAACCCGGTATCGACCCCGGCATCGCTGCACAGGGTCGAGACGATGTTGTCCATCGTCTCGGTGCCGGCCGAGGTGCTCCAGACCTCGAACGAGACCTGGGGAATGCGGTTGCCGACGTTGGTGAGATCGAGCCCCTCGAACACGGCGTAGCAGATGCCACGGAAGGCGGGCGCCCAGGCCGCGCCCTCCTTCGCCACGATCAGCGAATCGGCCGTCTGCGAGGTGCTGCCGTAATACAGCCGCCAGGGCAGCGTCGAGAGGTTCTGTTCTTTGCCGTCGAACCACACGCGGGTGACGTTGTAGATCTGACCAAGGCAGATCGCGACGGCGAAATTCGCCGTGTAGGTATCGGTGGTGGAGGTGCCGGCCGGCGAGCCTTTGCCGGCGTGCGAGCTGCCGCTGCTGCGGTTGAACCGCGTTGCCCACACCAGCATGCCGCCGACGCGCACCTTGCCGAAGGCCCGCGGGATCGGCGAGCCCTCGACCGATGACACCCCGGTGATGTCCATCTGCGCCGCCTGGCGCGGCTTCGCCATCGACTGATCAATGGCACCGCCGATCATGCCGCCGGCCGCAGCGCCGATCATGCCGCCGATGCCGGGCAGGATCATGTTGCCGACGATGGCACCGGCGATGGTGAGGGTGGAGCCGGCCATCTCAGGGCGCCTCAGGGAAGCGGAAGGCGTAGGCGATCATCTTGGCCCAGTGCTGGCCGAGCGGCACCTCGCAGACGCGCACCCCGCCATAGGCGTGAATGATGGTGCCGCCGGCGTCGGCCGCGCCGTCGACCAGGAGGGTGCAATGCTTGGCCGGGAGGCTCGGCCCCCAGCGGAACAGCAGCACGTCACCGGGCCCGGCTTCGGCCAAGGTGATCTCCTGCAGGTGCAGCCGCGCCGCCTCGGCCAGTGTCTCGCGCCCGTTGGCCTCGGCCCAGTCCGGCGAGTAGGGCGGCACTACCTGGCCGAGCGGCCCGATCACGGCGCGATAGATGCCGAGGATCAGGCCGAGACAATCGGTGCCGGCGCCTTTGCAGCTCGCCTGGTGGTGATAGGCCGTGCCGATCCAGGTGCGGGCCTCGGCGATGATGGCTGCTTGCGTGGTCATCAGAACAGCGAAGCCCCGTTGTTGAGGTCGTTGCGGTCGCCATAGAAGTAGACCTGATCCACCCCGGGCATGCGCGGGAAGCCGCCGAAATTGGCGAGGTTGGAGAAGGTGGCGACGCAGACCGGCGCGGTTTTGTTGCAGCCTGTGATGATGTCGAACCCGTCGGCCGCCGCGATCGCGTTCGGCATCGGCAGGTTGAACGTGATGGTGGTGACGCCGGACGCTAGCACCTGATTCTTGACCTCGCCGGCGAGGCCGGCATTGGCGCCGGAGGTCCATTTCACAGTGCCGCTGAAGTAGGCGATGCCGGTGGTATCGGGCAGCGTGGCGGTGAATTTCGAGCGTGGCAGCCCGCTATCCGGCGCGGTGACGGAGCGGCCGGTGTCGGTGAAGCTGGCCAGGGTGACGCCGCATTTGCTGTCGCCGAGGTCATGAAAGCAGGTGCGGGTGGCGAGCCGTGCGGTGGGCTGGTTGAGCCGGTGGGCGAGGCCGCGCAGCTCGGTGGTGACGTGCGCGCGGCCGCGGCGGAACTGGCCGACGTTACCGACCAGCAGGACAAACCAGGTGGTCGGCGTCGTCCAGTCCACCAGGTAGAGCGCGATGGTCGCGTCATCGTAGAGGCCGGCGCTGATATCGCCGTCGGTGATGCCATCGGGCGAGAGCGCGCCGTCGATCGTGAGGTTGCCGACGGAGAGGCCGAGATTGGTTTCGATCGCGCTGGCGGCGCCGCCGATCGCGGCGAGATAGGTGATCGCGACGGCCGAGGCGCCGGGCGGATAGGCCGAGCAGGTGATATCGGCGTCATGATCGGTCAGCGCGAACACGGTGGTATCGGCGCGGGTGATGGACAGGCAGCGGCACCAGGTGGTGATTCCGGTTGCCAGCGCCGCCGTCATGCCGCTCGGCAGCGTCCTCACAGCTTGAGCTCGACCATCGGGATGGAGGGCACTTCGCCGGCGTTGAAGTGGTCGAAGCTGACATCGAGATCGTCGATGTCGAAGCGCACCGGCACATGGAACACATAGCCGGCGGTGATGGCGGCGGCGGCGGCCGGGGCGGTGGTGAAGGTGACGATGCCGGTGGTGAGGTTCGCCGACCACCCCGTCGTCGCCGTGGTGCCGTTGACGGCGATCGTCACCACGATCGGCTTGGTGATCGGGCGGGTATAGGGCGCCGGATCGGAGGTGGTCTGGTACGTCCGGACAAGCTGGAAGGTGGTGGTGGTGCCGTCGCCGGTGCCGATCGCCTGGTCGGTCGAGCCCCATCCCTTCGACACCGGGCCGCGCGAGGTGCCGTCGAGCCAGTCGAGATAGCGGAAGCCGCGCAGCCGGCCGCGGCGGGCATTGAAAAAGGCGCGGACATTCCACAGGTCGGTGGCATTCCGCACGCCATATTTCGCGTCGTATTTCGCGCGCTGGTTGGACCATAGCCCGTTGCGGCGCTCGTAGCCGGTGGCGAGCTCGACAATCTCAGTTTTCCAGCCCGGCCCGCCCTTGCTGCCATAGCTGACCTGGGTGGGGAACACCACTTCATCGATCGCGAGCATCAGGAGCCCCTTACGCTGGCGGCGACGATGGAGCGGTGCACCACGGCCGCGGCCTGGTTGGCGCTGCGGCGGATGGTGATCGGGTCGCCCTGCACGCCGTTCATGTTGATGACGACGGTACGGCCGCCGCCGGACTGGCCGCCCGCCTGGTTGTTCGCCGGCATGCCCGGCGCGGGATCGATGCGCCCCGGCGCCAGCGGCATGAACAAGCCGGGCGAGGTCGAATTCTCGTTGACCGCGTAGAGCCGCCCGCTGTCCATCTGGCCGCCGGTAGCGTGGCCGCCGAATATGCCGGAGATCCAGGAGCCGATGCCGCTGAACAGTCCGCCGCCGCCGGACGTCATGTCGAGCGTCGCGCCCGACGGGGTGGGCCCCTGCAACGGTGCCCCGCCGCCGAGGCCGAGCAGCCCGAGCAGCCCGGCCCCGCCGCCATAGCTGCCGCCGGAGTTGCCGCCCATCAGGCCGGGCATGAAGTTCTGCATCATGCCGGTCATCATGTTTTCCATCGGCTTGGTGACGAGCATGCGCAGCGCGACTTTTTCCAGGTCCTGCGACACGCTCAGCAGGATCGAGGAGAACCCCTTGCCTTTCATGATCGCGTCCTCGAACCCGGACGTGATGACGCGGGAGAAGTCGGCGGCACCGGCCTTCGCCTGCTTGAGCCGATCCTCGTATTCGGTCAGCGCCTGGGTCGCCTGCGCGGTGCGGCCGACCATGTCGGCGCCTTCGTTGTAGGCGCTGTCGAGCGGGGCGCCTTGCAGGCCCTGGCCGCGCAACTGGTATTTGAAATCGAGCTGCGCCGAGCGCGAGGCCAGATCGTTCGACGACAGGCCGATCAGCCCCTGCTTTTCCTGCGCCTTCTGCAGGGCAAGCTCGCGGGCGGCGAGATCGGCATTCATGGTCTCGCGCAGCTTCTGGAAATCGAGGTCACGCATGGCGCCGCCGGTGCGGTCGATCTCCTCGCGGGCGATGCGCTTGGCGTCGGGCAGGGCATCGCCGTTCGCCAGCACGGCACGCTGCGACTCGGTGGCCTTGTCGATCGAGGCCGCCAGCTTGGCCTCGCGCAACGCCGCCGCACCCTGGCGCGCGGCATCGGCGACGGCGCGCTGGGCGGTGGCCTCACGCTCCAGCTCGTTGACGTGCTTGGCGCCGGTGATCAGCGCATCGGCCTGCGCGAGGTTCAATTCGTCCTGCGCCTGGCGGGCGGCGTCGGTGGCGCTTTTCAGCGCATCGAGGCTGCCCTTGCGCAACGCCGCCGCACTGTCGCCGGCCGCGGGGCTAGACAGGTAGGCGCTGGCCTCGCCGAGGGCGCCGGCGGCGTTGAGGCCGACGCGCTCGGTGCGATTGACGTGGCTGGTCTCCCAGGCCTTGCGGGCATCTTCCTCGAATGCCTTGGTGATGCGGGCGACATTGTCGGCGCCGACGATGTTGTTCGATCGCACATAGTCGCGCGCGCGCTTGGCACCCTCGGCGACGGCCTTCTCGACCCCGCGCAGCGAATCAACCACCTGCTTTTCGGCAAGCTCCTCGATCTGGTCGCTGACCCGCTTCGTGCTCGATGCGGTCGCCGGGTCCTGGATCGTCGCCATGTAGCCCGCCGTGGCGCCGCGATCGGAGGCACGATCGCCGAAGGCGTTGGCATTGACGCTGCCGGCGATCGACGGGATTTGCATCCAGGGCGCTTCGCTGAAGGGCGAGGCACTGAGCTGGCTTGGTTCCGGCCGGGGGCCGCCGAACAGCGCCTGATATTCCAGCGTGCCGGTCACGGCGCCGGCGGCTTTGCTGACCGGGCTGCTGACGACGCTCGCGGCGTTGCTCAACCCGGTCGGCAGCCACTTCAAGTACTCGAGCGCGCCGCCAGCGACCTTGATGGTGATCGGGTTGCGGGCGATGTCGTCGACCAGGTTGTTGTACGTGATCGCCAACTCGTGGAAGGCCTTGTCGGCAGCCGAAAGGCCCTGCTCGTGCAGGCCCGAGAACCGCCGGTTGAGCGCATCGATGCCGAGCTCCATCGCGCCCATCTGGTTTCCGTGCTCGGCCATCGTGCGGATCGACTGCCGCTCGGCATCGGTGAAGATGCCGAATTCCTCGTCGAGCTTGACCAGCCCGGCATAGCCGCCGGTCAGCGCCTTGGTGAAGGCCTCGACCTGCTTGACCGGCGCCTCGCCGGTGACGGCGGAGGCATCGAGCCCGAGCTGCGCGACCATGCCGAACATCTGCGTCGGCAGAGTCCGCGCCCGGATCATCGCGGTGATCGCCGCTTCGGAGTCGCTGCGGCCGAAGCCGGCGCCTTCCATGCTGCGCGCGAGGCCCTGCATCTCCACCGCCGAGGCGCCGGCGGCGGCGCCCATGCCGGTCAGCAGCACCTGGTAGCCGCGCGTCTCGGCGGTCAGCGCCGCCATGCGCATTCCCACCACCGTCATCGCGCCGCCGACGGCGACAATCCCGAGGGTCACGGGATTAAGGATGGCCCCCATGATCCCGAACGCCTGCGCCACGCGGGCGCCTTCCATGGCGATCACCCGCGTCGGCGACATGCCGGCGGCGAGGCCGTCGGCGGCGGCGCGGGCGGAGTGGCCCAGCTCCATCATCCGCATGTTCATCATGCCGGCACTGGTGCCGGCATCGCCATGGCCCTTGGCCACCGCCTTCATTGCCGTCGCGTGCTTGTCGGCTTCCTCGCGCGCGGCGCGCAGATTGTCGCGTAACTGCGGTGCGGCCTGGTTGAGCTTCGCCAACGCCGCTTCGCCCGCCGGCCCGATGGACTCAAGCTGGCGCTTCAGCTCGTCGAAATTGTCCAGGCTGATCCGGAAGGAAAAACTTTTTGCCACTTTCAGTCCTTCGGCATCGCGCGTTCGATCAGATCAGGCACGGCGTCGGCCCATTTCTGCATCGTCGCGCCGGCGTTGAAGATGCGTGGCATGACGGCGTAGGGGACCAGGATGAACATCGGAACCGCGCCGGATTTGAGCCGCTCGGCCGTGCGCTTACGGTTGGAACCGACCTTGAGGAGCCCCCCGGCGATGGCCTGCATCTGGCGCCCGCGCGAGGTCGATTGCGCCGCCGTGACCTTGAGGAACCACACCAGCACGCCGCTGGCGCCGGTTCGTGCCGGCCGGACGAAGCTCTGCCGGCTCGCGATCATCTGCTGCGGCGAGACCAGGAACGGCGCCCCGCGTCGGCCGGCCGGACGATTCCAGCCGGTGGGAATCGCGAGGTGCTTGCCTTTGGCGGCGATGGTGCGGCCGTCAACGAAATTGCCGAGGATCAGGTCCGCCTGGTCACCGCGCGCCTCGATGGCGGCGGCGGCGGCGACCGATTTGGTGCCGCCGCGCGGGTAGGTTTTTTCGCCGATCAGGTTCGCGAGCAGCGCCTTGTAGCCGGTGCGTCCGATGTCCTGGCGGAAGTCGGCCTGCGCGCCTTTGCCGGCAAGATCGACTGCCAGCGTCACCGCCGAAGCCAGGGCATCGCGTTTTGTATTGAACCAATCCGCGAACCGCCCGCCTGCTACTTGCTGGATCGCGCCCATTACTTCAACCGCTCATTCCTGCGCTGGGTTTCGGCCATATCGAGCACGTCCATCGCGTGATGCAGCCAGGCGCCCTGGTCGAGCACGCCGCCGGCCTCGGGCAGCACCGGGGCGGAGGGTATGTAGCCGGCCGCCATGCCGCGGATGATGCCCGGCTGCGGCCGGCAGGTGCGCCACAGCGCCACGATCTCCAGCCACACCGACGCCAGATCGCGCGCCGGGTTGCTCTCGAACTGCATGCCGGCGATCTGCCAGCCTTCGTTGTCATCCTCGTCGAAAGAGCCCGGGTCCGAGGAAAGCGCCCAGGCGATCAGGAGTTTTTTCGTTCGGTCTCCGACACGCCGAACGCCGCCAGCGCGGCTTGCCCGATGGCGCGCACATCGTCATCCGGGATCTGATCGAGCGTCTCGTCCGGTACCACGCCGCCGAGGCGACGGAACGGCGCGGCGACGT